>JBCCKZ010000026.1:0-18179 GCA_039027135.1 Planctomycetota bacterium | reverse complement strand
GAGGACTTGCCATTGATGTTCCGTTTTGAGTTTTTTTCCATCTCTCTTGATGGTTGCTAGTTCACCTTCACCCGAGAGTACGAGCAAACCTCCATCCATGGCGATCAACGTTGCATCACCAAACGAACGAGTCTTGATGACCGTTTCACCGGTTCCAATATCAAGACCTCGCCAGCTATCCCCGACACATCCAACATAGACTCCATTGCTTATAGCGGCATTGCAATAGAACCACTGGCAATCGGAAAACCAGGCTTCTTCGACTTTGCAGCCGTCATCATCCGTGTTGATGTCCAACGCAGCCGTTCCACCAACGCCTTGGCCTGAGACAATGATCCGTCGGTCCTGGCATAGGACTGGTGTGGGGACGTTCGTGTTACCGAGATACTGCAGCTTGCTCTCCCAGAGCCCCTTTCCATTCTCGGCATTGATTCCGAGAATACGATTTCTGGTGACCGCTACGACGTGATCACGACCATCGATTGAAAATAATTGAGGTTTGGCGTAACTGGCTTCTTTGATGGGGAACTTCCAAATGACCTCTCCTTCGACGAGCCCTATGCGGCAGACTCCAAGTGGGCCCCCGGCGAGAATAATGACGCTGTCTTTATAGAGCGTTGGGCTGGCTGAAAAGCCGAATTGAACAGCGATAGCATCATCGTCATGAACCAAATTTCGAGTCCAAATGACTCTGCCACTGGATCGATCGTGGCAGGTAACCTGCCCCTCAAAACCAATCGTAACGACGTGATTGTCCGTCAATAGCGGTGTGGCTTGAGGACTACGAACGCGACCTCCGAAAGCCTGTTGTGATTCAAGGAACTTCGCTTGGTGTACGTGCTGCCAAATCCGTTCACCGGTTTGGGCATTCAAGGCGACCGTCATTTCTCGATGGCTTCGTTCGGACTCTGGCTTGGCTGCTTCGTTTTCATCCCAAGGCTCTAAATACTGTGTGACGGCAAGAAGTCCGTCGGTGACAATGCCTGACATACCGAAGCCGATTGGGTATTCCCACCGTTTCTCTGGTTTGATTCCCATCGATGGTAGTGGTTTCTCGATGGAGTGACCCGCCTTGGGGCCTCCAAAGTGCGGCCATGGTTGTGACTCACCTGGAGCGGGGCTCGCGACGAAGACAATCAATAGGATCGCCGGAAACATGCCTTTGAGACTTGGCATTCCCTGACGGCCGAAACGTTCGATCATCCCGGATGAAGAGAAAAATGAACGATCGCTTTGAAGTGGAGAAATCGAAATGGTTGGCAAACGATTTTTTGACATCGCCTAAGAGTCCTGACTCGGGGTTTCGTTCGACGATGCACCGCTGCTTAATCGTCGGAACAACCATGCCTTTGCCAGAGCCCAGTCAGCCGCAGCTGTTCGCCTTGATACGGCAAGGACGTCGGCCGCTTCATCTTGGGTCAACCCGCTGAAGAATCGAAGTTCGACCAGTTTGGCTCTTCGGGGTTCCAGTTCTTCCAGGGCATCAAGAGCCTCGTGAAGATCGATCAACTGATCGCTGTCGCCACCGTCGAATTGGTCATGGATTCCCGCCAAAGTCACTTGTAGAGCATCTCCACCACGCTTCTTCGCTTGACGACGCCGAGCTTCATCGATCAATAATCGTCGGATGATGGTGGCGGCGGTCGCAAAGAAGTGAGCCCGATCCCGCCACTCAACCTCGATTTCACCGAGCATCCGTAGGTAGGCTTCGTGAGCGATCTCGGTGGCGTCGAATTGCCGGTTATCACTCCCGTTGAACTGACGCTGTGCGATTGATCGGAGTTGCCGATAAATTAGCGGTGCAAGCTCCGCTTCAGCAGTTTGGTCTCCGTCGCGTAGGCGACTCAGCAGGATGGTGATGTCTTGGGACAAAACAGGCGAAACTTCAGGGACATGGTTGTTCACTCCCCTAGCGAATTCTAGCTCAATGGTGCGCAGGGTTTTCTGAGAAACTTTGGCCGAGTTTTTCGGAGACGTATGTGGCTCGTTTCACACGGTATTTCGGTGGCTAAACAATCAGGTGGACCTTGCTGATTGAGATTGCCCTTTTCATCAGGTGCCAGGTTCGAGAGTGAAGTCGAAACCCGATTCGGGCATTCATGCGTCAGTGGGTTGCGAAAACCAATCTGCCGATCAGAACCGCAAGTTCAAAGACCTTGTGAGGGGCCTACAAACTTGAGGCGGATTGTTAAACTTCAGGCGATTTCCTTATTCGCCACTCAGCAAAACTCATGAACGATCCGGAAAAATCGTCCGAAAACTCAGAAGGCTATCGCCACTTCATCCAGCAAGCCATCGATTCGGATCTTCAAAAGGGGCGATTCGATCGGGTTTACACTCGGTTTCCACCAGAGCCCAACGGCTATTTGCACATCGGACATGCCAAGAGCATCTGTCTGAATTTTAGTTTAGCTCAAGAGTATGGTGGGCGTTGCAACTTACGGTTTGACGATACCAACCCGACGAAAGAGGAAACCGAATATGTTGAGTCAATTCAGGCTGATGTTCGGTGGTTGGGGTTTGAGTGGGATGAGTTGCATTTTGCCAGTGATTATTTCGAACAACTTTACCAGTACGCCGAAAAGCTTATCCAGCAAGGTGATGCCTTCGTTTGTGATTTGAGCTCGGACCAAATGCGAGAGTATCGTGGGACGCTCACCGAGCCGGGCAAGAACAGCCCCGATCGTGATCGTGGTATCGACGAGAATCTGCAGTTGTTTCGGGACATGCGAGCCGGCAAGTTTGCTGATGGCGAAAAGAGTCTCAGGGCCAAGATCGACATGGCGGCTCCCAATATCAATCTTCGGGATCCCGTGATGTATCGAATTCTTCGTGCAACGCATCATCGCACCGGAGATGAGTGGTGCATTTACCCCACCTACGATTTCACTCATGGCCAGAGTGATTCGTTGGAGCGTATATCGCACTCCATTTGCACGCTTGAGTTTGAACAGCACCGTCCACTCTACGATTGGTACTGTGAGAAACTCGCTATCCATCATCCTCGTCAAATCGAGTTCGCGAAGTTGAAGCTAACGACGCTCCTAATTGGAAAGCGGCACATGCTTCGGTTGGTCAAGGAAGGCTTCGTAGACGGCTGGGACGACCCTCGAATGCCAACGTTGTCTGGTTATCGACGACGGGGCTACACGCCGGAGTCCATTCGCTCGTTTTGCGCTGAGGTCGGTGTCGCAAAATTCAATAGTACCATCGATATCGGGCGGCTTGAGAATTCCGTTCGATCGCACCTCAATGAGATCGCTTTGCGCCGTATGGTGGTGCTTGATCCCGTGAAGCTAACGATTACCAATTGGCCCGAGGGAGGGTTGGAGGTGGGATCGGCCGTGAATAATCCACAGGACGACTCATCGGGAAATCGCGAGTTCCCCATCACGTCGGAGTTGTATATCGAACGAGATGATTTCCGTGAGGAGGCACCTCGGAAGTTCTTTCGCTTGAAAAAAGGTGGAAGTGTTCGCCTGAAAGGCGCATACATCATCGATTGTCATGACGTGATCAAGGACGAGGATGGCAACGTTACGGAGATTCTTTGCACGTATGATCCCGATACCAAAAGCGGTCAGGATGACAGTGGCCGAAAGGTCAAGGGAACCATTCACTGGGTCAGTCGGGATCACGCCGTCGAGTGCGAGGTGCGTTTGTACGATCGCCTTTTTGCAACGGAGGATCCGAGCAAGTTTCCCGAGGGCGAAGACTTTACGGTGAATTTGAATTCCGAGTCTTTGCGTGTGACGACGGGATATGGTGAACCAGAGCTTGCAAAACTATCGGTCGGCGAACGTATTCAGTTTGAAAGGCTTGGATACTTCGTTGTCGATCAAGATTCTGATCATGAGAAGCTTGTCTTCAATCGAACCGTATCGCTTCGAGATACTTGGGGCAAAATGCAAGCCAAGGGCAAGGCCTAGCATTTAAACCTCGACTCGAACTATCAAACTCGCCGTTCAGCCTGAGTTCAAGTTTGAGCTTATGCTGGTCGTTGATGGGTATCGCGGCCCATGTGAACGAAGGATTTATCCGTTGCGATTCGGCCACGTCGCGTGCGAACGATCAATTCGCTTCGCAGCAGGAATGGTTCGACTTCATCTTCAAGCGTATCACCGCTGACGTTCATCGTATGGGCAATCGCATCAAGTCCGGCTGGGCCACCGGCGAACACCCGCATGAGAGTGTCGAGGTATCCGCGGTCTTGTTTGTCCAAGCCAAGATGATCGATGCCAATCATGTCGAGAGCCATCACACAGATCTCGGCATCCACTCGGCCATTGGTTTTGCTTTGGGCGTAGTCACGCACCCACAGCAAACGATTGTTGGCCAACCGCGGCGTGCTGCGTGAGCGAGACGCGACGACTGCTGCCGCTTCATTGTCGACGGGCAGATCAAGTTTGATGGAGTTGCGTTTGACGATTTCAATCAGATCGTCTTTCGTGTACCAGCCCAGGTGTTCGCGAATCTGGAATCGGTCGCGTAACGGCGCCGAGAGCATTCCGGCACGCGTGGTCGCGCCGATCAGTGTGAAGGGACGCAGTTCATAGTTGAGCGTCCGAGCATTGACTCCCTCACCCAAGACGATGTCGATTCGAAAGTCCTCCATTGCCGTGTAAAGATACTCTTCAACGGTCTTGGGAATTCGGTGTATCTCATCGATGAATAGCACGCTGCCCTCGGCCAAATTGGTCAAATAGGGCAATAGATCCTTGGGGGCCTTAAGGCCCGCCCCATTGGCCATTTGAACCGTCGTCCCCATCTCGACGGGGATGACCGTTGCGAAGGTTGTCTTTCCTAGTCCGGGAGGCCCGTCGAAGAGGATGTGTCCGAGGGGTTGGCCGCGTTTTTGGGCGGCCTGAATGGCTATTTGCAGCCTTTCTACGACATCACGCTGGCCGACCATTTCTTCCATCCGGAGTGGCCGCAGGTTGTTATCTCCCCTCGGTTCAGGAGCCGGCGAAGCGGTCTCAGTCGTGCTCCCGGGTGGGGTACCGCCATTGCCAGAAGTGGACTTTTCTGGATTCGACTTCTGATAAACGGCTTGTCGGGCCATGACCTTTCCTTTGTACTTGGGGCCGCAGTGTACCGTAGTTCATCTAGTTAACGGCAGGCCAAACAAAGAGATGTTCGCATCGACCCAGAATCTGAACCACTGGCGCGGCTTCACGCCGATGGCCGACGATGAACCGATCGAGATTGCCTCGGCGAGTGGTTGTCAATTGACGACATCCGATGGTCGTGTGCTATTCGACGGCGTTTCGAACCTTTGGTGCAACCTTCATGGTCACGGTCATCCAGATATCGATGCCGCCGTGCGAAAGCAGCTCGACCAAGTCGCCCACATAACGACGCTGGGCATGTCTTGCGAAACAACGAATCGGTTGGCTGATGAATTGGCCGAGATCACGCCTGGCGACCTGCGACACACATTCTTTTGCAGCGACGGATCTGCGGCTGTCGAAGCGGCCCTGAAGATGGCATTTCAGTACTGGCAGCAGTGCGATACCCCAAAGCCCGAGAAGACCAAGTTCCTGGCGATGAGTGGTGCCTATCACGGCGATACGACCGGATCAGTTGCTCTGGGCGGCATCAAGTACTTTCACCGGCTATTTGGCCCCATTCTTTTCGAGCCCGTTCGTGGGCCCCTGCCCTGCACTTTTCGATTGCCTGCGGGCGTGGAGTTGAATCAAGCGGCTGATCACTACGCGGCGAAGGTCGAGGCGCTTTTGGAACAGCACCATCATTCGATCGCGGCGGTCGTAATGGAACCTTTGGTGCAAGGTGCTGCCGGGATGATTACTCATCCAGATGGCTTCTTGGCGCAGGTTCGCGCTTTGTGTGATCAATACGATGTCTTGCTTATCTGTGACGAAGTGGCGGTCGGCTTTGGGCGAACCGGTGAGATGTTCGCATGCGAACATGAATTGGTGACACCTGATATCCTCTGTCTAGGCAAGGGGCTCAGTGGCGGCTACTTGCCTTTGGCCGCGGCGATCGCCCGACCAAAGATCTTCGATGCATTCCTGGGGCCGGCTTCAGAGAGTCGCCAGTTCTTTCATGGCCACACATTCGGCGGCAATCCGTTGGCATGTGCGGCAGCGCTAGCAAGCTTGGATCTGTGTCGGCAGACGACTTGGCTTGACCGCGTGAACGCTTTGGCGACACGCTTGGGAGATGGACTTGTGTCTGGTCTGTACCAACATCCGCATGTTGCCGACATTCGAGGTCGCGGGTTGATGGTGGGTATCGAATTGATGCGTTGTCGAGAAGCGATGGAGGCTTTTGCGCCAGAGCTTCGAATTGGCTATCGCACTACACGAGAAGCGATTGATCGTGGCGTTTGGCTCAGGCCATTGGGTGACGTTGTTGTCGTGATGCCACCACCTTGTTCGTCAGACGAAGAGGTTGAAAACCTAGTGGACGTTATCTGCCAATCGGTTCAGGCAGCAACTCGGGATGCACCGTGAGTGATCACGTCGGGGAGCCCAAGCTCATCCAGTGTTTTCGCGGCTTCGTGGCGTTTCGCGACCACGGTTGCGATCTGCATGGCGTCTCGGCGAAGGCTCGCGTAGTCACGACGACATCGTTTTAGTAACCCAGGTATTTCAGCAGGGTCACCATAAATGGCACCGCCCCGTCCAAGATCGCGCAGCGTGTCGGAGAGCCAACAGCCATCGGGCACGACAACGGGGATCCCTCGAACCAACATCTCAAGCATGACGCCGCTACAACGCGCCTCGTATCGGTTGGGTTCATAGAGGAACAACCCGATATCAGCCGTGTCCAGCCAAGAATGATACTCTCCGGTTTCGAGCCGATTCGGCAATACTTCGATCCCAGGCTGAGATGCCTTGGCAAGGCTCTTTTGCCCCTGCAACGAAATCTTGAACTGACCCGATGAGATTTGAGCTGAAATCGCGCCCAGGAATTCCTGAATATTACGACTACCCTTCTCTGCTCGCGGTGCACCGGCAAGGACCAAGTTGAGTGGTGCGTGCAATGTCGCCCCCACTTTTTCGTCGCCGGGCTGAACCACCTCGCGAGGGCGAGTTGGATAGGGAATGGCTTTTACCAATATCGGCAGGTCAGCTTGATTCCATTGTTCAGCCAATTGCTGTGTGGTTGCGAAGAAGCGGACGCGTTCGACTCCGATC
The DNA here is from genome assembly GCA_039027135.1 of Planctomycetota bacterium. Classification (GTDB taxonomy): domain Bacteria; phylum Planctomycetota; class Planctomycetia; order Pirellulales; family Pirellulaceae; genus Rubripirellula. The sequence continues at coordinate 11,016 of JBCCKZ010000026.1, read as the reverse complement.
TCATCAATCACGCGTCGGGTTTGCTCGCCTATGCGATGGAGCGTCCGATCTTGAGCGACTGATGGTTGACCAGAGTCGGTAAGGGCAAAATGGAAAAGAACATCGACAGCGAAATGGGTTTCGATTTTTCGGAGCGTCTCGGCCAATGCGAGCAAGACAAAATCGTCACCAGTTGCGAGCAAAAGTCGATCGCTCTTGCTCGGCTGTATCTGACGCAGTGAGTTGAGGAGCGAATCTGACCAACGCTTGATCATTTGCCGAGGGCGCTTTGAAGGAAGATCTCTCGCGTCGCGAAGAGATTGAGCCATGCTAGCAATGACTCCGCCATCGCTTGCAAGTGGCCTCCCTTGAAGGGTTCGCTCAACTTTCGAACCTCCGTCAACACCAAGTGACCATCTTGTCATTCGGCGGACGGAGAATGGGCTCTGGACCGTGGCGACGGAGAATCCGCCGGCAGATGGCCGATGGTCCCGATGCGTAAGCATGACAGGCCTCCATCCACGTGCGTGGGCGGCCTGAGTCAGTAGCTCCGACAACTCACTGTAATGCCCTGAACCACCGGAAACATTGTCATCGACAACGATCCAGCGAGGCAGTGACGGTATGTTGAGCGAGCTCGGCATCAAGAAACGTGCGAAAATTGAGGTGTCCCGAAGTACTTGTCGGCAATTTTCGGTCGGTATCGCCAGATTAGATTTGGCTTGTAGCGTGGTTCGAAGATTTCCTAGAACCAAGAATCTCGACTCTGCTGAAAACGGATTTTCAATGGAAATGCTGTTCAACCGCTCTGATTCTTCTCCCTGCAAGTCATTTTTGCTGGGGAGTACTTTGTGCCTGATCTTTGCAAGTATTGGGTGTCGCGGCTCGAATCCCTTCAAGACCGCCTCGGTTCGCAACGCGGTCGAGGTGACGCGGCATGGAGATGAGCAGATCGCCGCTTCCGAAAAGGGTGAGATGGCACCTCCGGATCAAAGGCTGGCGAGTCGTACGGCGCCTGCCGAACAGCCGGCCGTCGCGGAAGGGACTAGCCAAAGACGTCAACCCGCGAGCGAAGCCCAGTCACTTGCCAAGAAGCGAAGCAGCAACGAGACCATTTCTTCGGTGAACCTGGAACCAGACGCTCTATCAGAGAAGCTGGCCATGGAGAATGCCGAAAGTCCAAGTGCCTCAGCGGTTCAAGAGCAGCCTCCAGGGCCAACTCAGATTCCTGCCAATGAGTCATCCGCATTGCTAAGTTCCTTTGCGAAGTATCCTCAAGAGGTTCAGGCCGAGGCACTAAAGCGTCTGGTCGCTCAGGCCGCCAAGCATGCCAAATCAACCCAGTCACCGGTTGATCCGAATGAAAAAATCGCCTCCCGGCTGGATAATCTTCCTGTCCTTCCACCTATTGATGACACGATTGCAAAATCTAAGCCTGAGACCGCGAAAGATTCTCTGGGGCCCATCGATATTGCGGTTGCCGAAGTTCCTGCCGTCAAAACGACTGAGCTGACCAAGAGCCAAGAGAGCACTCCCGAGGTCAAAACCGTATCGGCTGAGATGGTCGTTCCCGAAGAAGTTCAGGTCGCATCCGAAAAGCCGTCAGCGAAGGGAGAAAGTGCCGGCAAGGCAAAGTTGGTCACTTACAGCGTTGCCGATATGTTCGACAGCCTGATCAAGGAACTATCCAAAGCACCAGAGGATGAAAGCGAAGCCGATCGTTCTGCCCGGATTATCAAGCTACGCCATTTGATGGTGTTGGCTGGTGATGTTGAATCAGCGGTTGATAAGGAGAAGTTCAAGGAGATGAGCAGCAGCGAGCAGGAGTTCTTGCGATTTCAGCTACTTGGGCTTTCAAGGATGGTTGATTCGAACGGGCATCCGGTGGCATCGCGCAGAATCACCATGGCCCTGCCTGAGCTTCGGCAAGCGACGCGTTTCGCGGCAGCCGCGACTGACAAGTTAGAACTCAATTCGCTGGCTTTCTGTACTGAGATTCAAGCCTACGGACAGATCAAGCCATTTGAGGGGAATCGATTCAAAGCGGGCCAGCAAGTGATCCTGTATTGTGAGATTGAGAACTTCAAGTCAGAGAAAACTGCCGGCGGCTTCAAGACTCACATGCAAGGCAGTTATGACCTTTTCGATGATTCCGGCTCGAAAGTCGTATCCCAGCTGCTTCCGGCAGATGAGCAGACCTCTGCCGCGTACATGCGTGACTATTACATTGCTTATCAAATGAATCTCGCCAAGCAATTGAAGCCGGGCACTTACAAGCTACAGCTCACCATGGAAGATGTGCACGGAAAGAAGTACGGCCAAGCAAGTATTCCGCTTGAGATCGTGGAGTAGGCGTGAGTCGTTCTTTCATGCTTGGGGCACTGCTCGCTGCACTTTGCATTGCATGGTGAATGATTCCGGCCTAGATGCTGCTCAACCGAGATCGACGGTATCCATCACTTGATAGGTGGGGCCTTCGCGGTCGAGGAAGCTTGCGACAAGCTGAACTTGGTCGACCACCATTGTTCCAGCATCAAGCTCTTTCTCTTGCTCAATTGCATCAATGATTGATGCGGATGCTTTGGTGCGGGAGCCTTTGACGCGTCCAAGGGTGAGATGGGGGCGATAGTCTCGCGCTTCTCTCTTGTAGCCCAGGTCAGCCAAAAGGTTTTCAAGTCGACCGGCGATTCGAGAAAGTCCTTGAAGGTCATCCTCGACACCCATGTGCACGACACGTGGGCGTTCGATTGACGGCATCGCTGACGCGCCGATGAAGTCAATTTGGAATGGTTCTACGCCATCGACGGCTTTCCGAATACAGTCACAGATTCGGGGCACCTCAGTATTTTCGACATCGCCGAGGAACTTGAGGGTCAAGTGCAACGATTCCTTAGGAACCCACCGGATCGAGCTGCACTCTGGCGAGAGCCGGTCGATCAGCTTGCCGGCCACCTTGGCCACGTCGGGGACAAGCGGAACGGCAATGAAACTTCGGATGGTTTGCATTGATTGGTATCTTGCGGTCTGATTTCGCCAATTTGAATTTTCGAGCAGTTTGGTCAAGTAATCGATTGATGAAAACCGGGAATTTCGTTCCGCATCCATTCATTCGTGGCGGGCATCTGCAAACGATTGTTTCACTCCGCTATCGCGACGACCGAATCTGGCAAACGACCAAGACCATTGTGGGGGTATCAGACGGCGATCAGATCGTTCTCCATCGTGATGAGCCGAATTGCACCGAGGAAATTCGCGGAAATGTTCTTCTGATACATGGTCTTACCGGCTGTCATGCGGCACCCTACATGATGCGTCACGCGCGCGATCTGCTGGCACGCGGATACCGGACGTTCCGCATGGACTTAAGGGGATTTGGGGCCTCGCGGAAGTTGGTCGGCAACATTTCGCATGCCGGCCGTAGCGATGATGTGTTGGCTGCGGTGAAACAAATCGCGGCTGATACGCCGGATCATGAATCGATTTCGGCCATGGGCATTTCTCTAGGTGGAGCTCAATTGTTGCTTGGGATGGGGCAAGTCGCCGCTGGCGAGTTTTCGCTTGAGGCAAAGCACAGGCTTCGACAAGTCATCGCCATTTGCCCCCCAATCGATCTGATGCAATGTGCACAGCACATGCAGAGATTGTCGTTGAGACCTTACAACTACTACTTTATCCGCTCATTGCTGGATAGAGTTCCCCCAAGGGTGCGGCAGCGGGAAGATTACCACCGTGCGATCCAGGGACGTCGACCGCGAACACTTCTAGAGTTCGATGATCGGATCACATCGCAGCTTGGTGGATTCAAAAACGCATCCCATTATTACGAAGCCTGCTCGGCAAGGCCTTGGCTTCAAAGGATTGGTGTGCCCACCAGGATTGTCACGACAGCGGATGACCCCATTATTCCTCGGAAAATGTTTGAGCAAGTGCGTGGAGAGTTGCCTCAATGCGTCGAACTGTTGGAACCCCAGAATGGGGGACACAACGGATTCCATAGTCGGGACGGCCAAAACTGGGTTGCAGGACTAATCGCGGATGACTGATCCGTTGAGCGCGAATGTGGGAGGCGTTATCAACGCCCAGCATTCCTGGTAGCATTCCGAGTTGCCCTTTTGAAAACGTAACCGAAGAAGATTTTTTGAAGGTACATGGATTCCTAACGTGCCGCTTTAGCAAGAGAAAATCGTTACTAGATTGTTCACTTGCTGAAGCGGCTGGTTAACAAGCGTCGCAGCACTGTGGAATTCACAACTTCAAAAGAAGACCTCTCGGAAAGACACTGGTGAGAATTTGGCCACACCCAACATGGATTCGTTGTTCGACCAAGAACTGACCGACATTGGATTGATGATCTCGGACGCGGTCGATGCATTGGTCGATCGGCACGATGGATCACTCGACAAGGTCGCTGCGATGATGCAGGTGACTCCACCCAAAGTAGCGCGTCAAGATAGCGGATTGGCGATGGAATTCGCGGTGTCCGGAAGCCGCAGCGGACCAGCGAAGGTGTCGCTAGATATCGGCCCATCAGCGGTGACGATGGTGGACCCGCAGGGTGAAGAAGAGCTCGTCGGCGATCTGTTGGCAACGGCCCACTGTCAGTGTGACCAGTGTCAACGAAGTCCCGATGGTTATTGTCCCCAGACTCTCGCGGCCGCGTGGTGGGTGCAAGAACAAATCAGTCGTCACGGCAGCACTCACATCTTGGAGATGCTTGGATCCTTGCAAGTCGACACCGTGTCGGCTGGCCGAGAATTGGTCAGGGATCTACTTCGGCTGGCCGGTGAAGCCGAACAAACGATTTCGGCTGATGTTCCGACTCGGCTTCAATGGCGACTGCGTCTTGCGTCATCACGTTATTACTGTCCCGTTGCGATTTCGGCCTTTGAGCAGCGTCCGAGGAAAGACAAACGCGGATGGACAAAGGGGCGAGCGATAGATGGTCGTGATCTATTGCATTTTGAGTTCAAAGACTCGATGGTCGACGGTCGTGTGGCGGGGCTCACTTCCCAGGCTGGTTACTCGCTCAACGAGGATTACTTTGAGAGCTTTCAAGCACTTCGGTTGTTGGCTGGACATGCCAACGTGGTTTGGGAAGAGCATCCGGAAGTGCAAGTCGACGTTTCTGAGGCTGAGCTAGCTTTATCGATCCAAGTGGTCGAGTCCGCGATGGACGACGATGATCAGCCGTCGCTACCAAGTGATGAGTCGCTTCGCTATCGTCCGGTGTTATCCGTGCCCGGCATGAACATTGATCCGACTGAGTGCACCGTTATTTTGGGTCGAACCTCACCCGTTGACCCAGTGGTTGTCTTAGTCGACCAGCAGTATCACCGCGTGGTGATCTGTTCATTGCGAGATCCACATGCCACCCGAATTGTGCAGTATCTACTGCGTGGTGACTTTGATGATATGTTGCTCGATCATGATGCTGCCACTCGGCTTGCGGTGGCGGGCGCGAAAATCAATCCGCTTTTGCAAGTTGAGTTGCCATCGGAGTTAGCGGGACCGATTGAACCGATGCTGGGCGAGTTCGTTTTTGATCTTCGTCCGCGCGGGGGCGCGGGATTGAAGATTGCCGTTCGTCTTCAGGAGCCACGTCTTGACACCCTGTTGACCCCCGGGCAATCACCGTCGCGAATGCGATGCTTGACCTCGGAGGGACCATTGCAATTGCAGCGGGATTTGTCGAGCGAACGTCGACAAGCTGACGCAATCGTTGAACGCTTCGAACTTGATCAATGCGATGGTGACGGAAGTTACCGATGGATTGTTAAGAGCGACGATGAAGCGCTCGAGACTCTGGCAAGGCTCTACGCCGGTGGTAGTGATCCGGGTAACGAGGGCGACGTTCCAACGCCCGCGATCGTTTGGCCCGAAGGTGAGTTGTTTAGCGTGCGTGGTGAGATCAAGCCTTCGTCGCTAAGGGTCCAGATCGATGATCGTAAGGATTGGTTTGGGCTCAAGGGTACGGTCAATATCGACGGCACTGAAGTTCCTCTTGAGCAATTGCTTTCGGCCGTCAAAGGTGACAAGTCACTGATTCAAGTCGGCGATCGAGAGTTTGCAAGGATCAGCGCTGCGTTTCGATCTCGGTTGCAAACGCTTGGCGACACGGTGTTGGCGGAGGGTGAAGATCTGATGGTCGGTGACGCTGCGATGCCGACCGTGCAAGAGTTGCTTGGCGAGGATATTCTCGTCGAGGCGACCGAACGTTGGCATCAATCGATTGCGAAGCTGGACGAGCTCGCCGATTGGATGCCCGAGAAGCCGGAAGACTTGGATGCTCAGCTACGTGACTATCAACTTGACGGTTATCGTTGGCTCGCCCGGCTCTCGGCATGGGGCGTCGGCGGAGTCCTCGCAGATGACATGGGGCTTGGTAAGACGGTTCAAGCTCTCGGTGTGTTGCTAGAACGTGCACCGGAGGGTCCCGCTCTAGTGATCGCGCCAACGAGTGTCGGAGAGAACTGGATTCGTGAGACCCATCGTTTTGCGCCAACGCTTCGTCCGATTGCCTATCGTCAAAGCGATCGTGATCAAACCATACGCGATGCGGGGCCGAGCGATCTAATCGTTGTCAGCTATCAATTACTTCAACGTGATGCGGAACGCTTTTCATCAAGATCTTGGCACACGATGGTCTTGGACGAGGCACAATTCATTAAGAATGCCCAGACCAAGACATCGTCGGCGATTCGTGCGATCGATGCGGATTGGCGGATTGGGCTCTCGGGAACTCCACTGGAGAATCACCTGGGCGAGCTGTGGAGTTTGTTCCGCACGATCAGCCCGGGGTTATTGGGGTCATGGGGACGTTTTCGGAGTCGCTTTGCCGAACCCATCGAGCGACACCATGATCAAGATCGCCGCCAAACGCTTTCTCGTTTGGTCAGGCCCTTTATTTTGCGAAGAACTAAAGACACGGTGTTGACTGAACTGCCGCCGCGAACAGAGATCAATCTTCGTGCGGAACTCTCGGCGAATGAACGTCGAATTTATGAGGAAACACGGATTGCCGCCTTGGCTGAACTGGGCGGCGAGTCAGAGGTCCCCGCTGGGCAACAACGCATCAAGACATTGGCTTGGCTGACGCGGCTGAGGCAGTTGGCTTGCCATCCAAGATTGGTCGATGCCGCTTACAAGGAGTCATCAGCAAAGCTAGAGCTCTTCGCTTCAACCGTCGAAGAATTACGTGATGGGGGACACCGAGCTTTGGTCTTTAGCCAATTCGTTAAGCATCTTCAGTTGGTGCGTAAGCGATTGGACGATATGGGGATTACCTATCAGTATCTCGATGGTTCAACGCCGACGGCAAAGCGAGCCGCTGCCGTTGATGCGTTCCAGAACGGTGTTGGTGATCTCTTTCTGATTTCACTCAAGGCTGGTGGCACCGGTTTGAATTTGACCGCGGCGGACTACGTCCTGCACTTGGATCCTTGGTGGAATCCGGCCGTTGAAGATCAGGCGACCGACCGGGCACACCGCATGGGGCAACAGCGACCCGTCACGGTTTACCGGCTTGTCAGTGGTCAGACGATTGAAGAACAGATCCTGGAGATGCACGGTGACAAGAGAGAGCTCGTTGCGGGCGTCCTGGAAGGCACTGATGCAGCGGGCAAAATCGATACCGCTGAGCTGATTGAGTTGATTAAGTCGGGTGCTTGACCAGTCTTGTCAATTGACCCGCTGATAATGCCAGTGTTGGTCAACCAACGAATCCAGAAACACTCCTGCTCTTCCGTTTTGAAGTCGTGCGCTTATTAAGTCATTGAATGCTCTGTGCAGTTCACCTCAACGAGATCCTGACGTCTCAACGGCAGGGAGGTTCTGAGCTAGAAACCCAATCCTCTTCGGGCCTTGTTAGCCGGGAGATGAGAGCCTGGCTCTCGCGAAGGTGCAGTGATTCAGAGCTAGGAAAGACAGTGACTTCGAAATCGCAGGACCGCAAAGCCGGAGCGTGGGAGAGATTTCTTTCGATTCACTCAGAATTTGCGAGTGCAAAACTTGTTGATTTTTGGGCTTGGTTGGGCCGACAATCTGATACTATATGCGTGTTCACTAGTGGTCCGCTCGTCGCGGTTTACCCCGAACATCAAAAAGTCTGAAACCGGAGAACGGAAAGCCGATGGCAGCTAAAAAGAAAACCGCCGCGAAAAGCAAAGTCGATCCTGGCCTCAAAGAGGTTCTTGCCCGCGAACCAGGGCTCAAAACGACTCTCGATCAGATCGAAAAAACGTTTGGGGATGGCTCGATCATGCCATTGGGCGCCCAGCAGCAGTTACAGATCGATGGCATTCCAACGGGTAGTCTTTCGTTAGATATGGCGTTGGGCGGACAGGGGATTCCAAGAGGACGAATGATTGAGGTCTTCGGTCCTGAATCGAGTGGTAAGACGACGCTGGCGCTTCATATTGGTGCCGAAGCTCAGAAACGCGGTGGCATTGCTGCCATCATTGATGCTGAGCACGCATTCGATCCATCTTGGGCCAAGAAGGTGGGCGTGGAGCTGGATACTTTGTTGGTGAGCCAGCCCAGTAGTGGCGAAGAAGCCATGCAGATTTGCGAGATGCTCGTCAAAAGTAACGCCGTCGACGTGATCATCGTTGACTCGGTTGCCGCCCTGGTACCCAAGAAAGAACTCGAGGGTGAGATCGGAGACAGCCACGTGGGTCTACAAGCAAGACTGATGAGTCAGTCGATGCGGAAGCTCACCGGCGCCATCGCTAAAAGCAAGTGTGCGGTCATCTTCATCAACCAGATCCGCGAAAAAGTCGGTGTCATGTTTGGCAGCCCTGAGACCACTCCCGGTGGTCGCGCCCTGAAGTTCTATTGCTCCTGTCGAATTGATGTTCGCCGCATTGGTGCACTCAAGGATGGTGAAGAACAGGTCGGTCAACGTGTCAAAGCCAAGATCGTTAAGAACAAGGTCGCACCGCCTTTCCGTGTTGCTGAGTTCGACATGATGCATTCGAACGGCATCAGCTACGAGGGGGATGTTCTTGATCTTGGAACCACTCACAAAGTCGTTAATCGCAGTGGTTCGTGGTTCAAGTACGGTGAGACCTACCTGGGTCAGGGCAAGGAAAAAGCCAGGAACTTCCTCATTGAAAACGCCGATATTGCTGACGAAATTAAGCAGGCGGTCATGGCCGCGGGCGGATTCGCCGAGCCGCTAGCTGAGGCCGATCCATCAAAGGAATTCGACGACGCCGAGACCGCCGAAGTCAACAGTTAGGCGTCGCGGGTTGCACCAAAGACCATTTGAGGACTTTTTGCGTAGGATACTGCTCTTGAGTGTGTGTCCTACGCTTTTTTTGTCTCAACTGGGTCGACCGTGTTTTCATGACATCTCCGCCTTCAATCGTCCACCAGGTGAGAGGTCCGCATCGATCTTGTTTGCAGCGATCATGGCCGAGGCTCGCTTGCTTTGAGATGCTCGGCGTTCTGATTTTGTTGCTTGCAGGCTGCGGTGGGCAATCCGAGGAAAATACGTCGGTAGTTAGTGAACAACCTGAAAATTCGAAGCGGGAACAAGCCACCCCCAAGACTGCTCAAAACGTTTCAAATGCCGAAGATTTGACCACGGAGGGTGGGACAAAAAGTCAGAGTCAGATAAGCGAAGTCGATGAGCCACTTGCGGATCGCCGGGTTTCACCAGTGGGTGATTCAGCACCGACATCAGAGAATGACCTTGAACGACAGCTCATGGCCAACCCATCGGATCCGCAGGCTGCGTTCCAGCTTGCCGTCCAGTACGCGAGTACAGGGAACCGAGAAGAGGCTGTTGAGCTTCTGGCGGCAGTCGATTTTTCTGCGACGCCAATGCAGGTCCCCAGTCTGGGCCTGAGGGCTCAGTGTTGTTTTGAGCTGGGGCGGTTTCGAGAGGCTGAGTTTGCCTACCTCGATCTGCTTAAGATTGAGCCTCGCGCTGTTCCCGCGATCAGGCAGCTGGGGTTTCTTTACAACCGTCAAGGGCGACGACACGAAGCGGCAGTACGGGTGAGACAGCTGTGTTTCTTAGGAGATGTTCGCCAAGAGGAACTTCACTCGCTGATTGATCTTTCGAGCTCGATTTTTGATGATCCGGAAGATACGAAAGAAGAGCAATCGAACCAGGCTTACCGAGTTGATGGGGCCTATTTTCCTATCGGTGGTGGCGGTTGGGCTCGCGAATATTACACACGAATGCAGTATCAGAAGGCGATTGACGCACTCGATCCAGTATTGGACGAAGCCGATACACCGACGGCTTGGAAAGTGCTGCTTGGTCGTGTGCTTGCCGAGGCCGGTGAGTTTGAACTCTATCTGGATTGGCTTGCAAAGTCGGAACCGAAATGGCGAACGCACGCTGATTTTTGGGGTGCACTAGGTGCCTACTTGGTTCAGCAAGGGCGATACGACGAAGCCCTCGGGCCATTGATTGAAGCTTTAGCGCGGGATGGCTCTGATTTGCGATCGCTCACACGATTGTCGCAAGTTTTTCGAGTGACTAAGCAGTTGGATGCATTGCAAAAGGCGGAGGAACGGCTCGAGAGTACACGATCTGTACTCGTAGCCAATCAGAAGGCCGTCAAAGGGAAGGCGAAGGCGGATTTGCTGTTGACGCTTGCAGAGAAACTCGATGTGGTCCAGCGATCGATCGAATCCGGATATTGGCGGGCCATCGCGGCGAATCAGCTTAAGGACCAACAACTTCGCGCTCAGTCGCAAGATCGTCTGCGAGGCTTGATGAAGAACGGTGGAGGGTTTGCGTCTATCGACTACTCGACGCTTGGCCTGCGTGATTCAAAGGCAGGTGAAGTGGCTGAGAAGCTAATTGCATCGCTGATTGAGTCGCGAGATATGCAAAGCGGAAACGATTCCAATGTCGCAACTGAGGTTCATCCCGCTAAAGATGCTAAGCCAGTTTTTGCTGATCTAGCTGCAGAGATGGGCATTGAGCACACGTACCATTCGGCCGATGAGGAGCAGTTGGACGGATTCACGATCTATCAGCAGATCGGCGGTGGCGTCGCCGTCACGGATATTGATCTC
>JBCCKZ010000025.1:0-18263 GCA_039027135.1 Planctomycetota bacterium | reverse complement strand
GGCGGGCGTGATGTCGGTTGTCCCGCTGATCAATATTGTTCTGCTGACTCGCGAAGTCCTCTCGGGAACGGCCATGTTCTTCCCCGCGGTGATGGCAGTTGTCTCGACGATTGCCTATGCCGCAGCAGCACTATCGATCGCATCGAGCTTGTTTGGTACTGATGCCGTGGATCGTACAAGCCAACAGTCAATCGGTGCATTCCTTCGTCGTCCTGAGGTATCTTCGCGTGTGCCTTCGCCGGCGTTGGCCGCGCTCGTGATGGCGGTACTCGTGCCGATTTACTTTGTCGTTTCCAATGGTTTGCTTCGATACCTAACGAACGTCAAAACGGCTGTGCTTGATGGTGCCGATGATTTGAGCCTCGATCAAGCGGTGTCATTGCAAATTCAAAGTATGACACTGAGCGCGATCAGTTTGATTCTTGTCTTTGGAGGCGTGCCTTTACTGGCTTCGTGGTTTGGCAAGCTTGAGCTTCGAACAACCTTTCGCTTAAACCGAGTGAAATTGGGAGCCATCCTCGGGGCGGCGATTGTGGGGCTTGGTGCTTGGGTGTTCGCTCATGAAGCATTTGTGATTGCGGACGCGCTAGGCATTGGAGGAGTCAGTGAGTCGGTGCTTGAGAAAACCAAGAAAGTTTTGGAGGCTTGGACGCGAGTTCCACCTTGGGTGCTTCTGGCGACTCTCGCGTTAACCCCCGCGGTCATCGAGGAACTCTGCTTTCGCGGGTTTCTGTTTTCAGCAATTGGTTCGGTTACCACTGGCAATCGTACGATCTTGATCACCGCCCTTCTGTTCGGCTTCTTTCATGTTGTAACGGGCAACGCGTTGTTGATTGAGCGATTCATTCCTAGTTTCTTGCTGGGGTTACTTTTGGGTTGGATTGCTCATCGTACCAGTAGCGTTATTCCAGGGATGGCTTTGCACTTTGTGCACAACGGTTTGCTCGAATTGCTTGGACATTACCACGAAAGGTTGGCGTGGTTGGGGGACACTTACGCGACGGACGCCCATCTGCCGATAGTGTGGCTCGGCGGTGCAACGTTGATCATTGCCGTCGGCATTACCCTGCTAGTGGTTTCGTCTCGGCGAGCTGTGTCGGTTGAAACGAGTGATGCGGCTTAATGCCTGCAATGTTCACCAACTCGATACCCAACGCGGCAGCGTAACCGCGTTAGAAGGCGAGCGGCTCGAAAGTCGTTAGATGTTCATCCGTGATTCGCTAGCGCGGACCGGATTTCAATCAGGTTTCGGGCGTTCTGACCAAGATCACCTTTGCCGATTCTGGACCGGCTTTCTCCATCGATCATGGTTGTACCGTCCGCATCGTTAAGCACTAGTTTCACATCATCGGTGAAACGTATGACCCGGGTTTGCCGCGTTAGCCAAATGTGGGTCTGACCAGATTCTTCAAAAACCTTTTCAATTTGCCATCGAGATCGGTTCTCTGCCCAGCTTCTCAGACGGTCGATGACGTCATTGCGATCAGACATGATGTTCGGCCGATGCAATCGCGGATCATCATCGCTATCGTCGAAGCAGGCGACATTCTTGGTGAGCCCTTGAATCAGGCCCTTAAGCATCGCCGCGTTGCTCAAGCAGCTCGCGGTATTCGTCCCGCTCGCGTCGAGTGGCTTCGAGGTCGAAGATCAAATACTTCATGTCTAGGCGAAGCTGCGAAAGTGCTTCTTGAACAAGGTTCAGTATTCGCCGTCGTCGTGTGCTGCACTCGACGACCCGCTGAAGTGATGGTTGGATGGAATCTCGGTAACGGGCGGGCAGGGCATCGATTGCCTTGGCGAGTTCCTGCAATTCGATCGGGGTCTCGTCTTTGTTGGCTGATGCGTTTCCGGTGACCATTTTCGACATGAACATTCAATCCGCTTTCGTGTGGCTGGGTGGATGCGGGAAAGTCTTGCGAGCCGAGTACCAAACTCGATCACAAGATGCGACGCGTGAACCCAAGTCCTTTTGTTTGTTGATGTTAGGAAGGAAACGGTAGCGGTTGCTTTGGTTGGTAGCGTTGCATTTCGGCAACGTGTCCAAATCGCACAAAAGGCGAATTCCGCTGGTGTTTCTCCCCCAACTCATGCTAGTTAAAGAACTTGCGTGATTGATGTTGATTGCCGACATCATGTTGTTTTGGATCAACTCCACCAACCGTCTGTTCAACATCGATGTTCCGGCCGCTAGCCACCCTGCGACATCGACTTCGGAATTTGGTGAAGTCATGCCGGCGCGGGCACGAAGGGGCACGGGTCGACTGCAAAATTAACAGTGGGTCTTCATTGGTCAATGAGTCAAAACAAAAGCAAATCCTGATCAGTGATCGATCGGGGCCACCTAAATCGCTGAGGCGATCGAATCGACCAAGGCAAGGTCTGCCACCTGCGGTCTCCGGGAGGATTGGACTGTTTGTGATCGCAATTTGGGGATGCCTGCCGGGTTCGAGTGTCCAAGGGCAGCTACGCGACGGGCTTGATGATTACCCGTCGAGGTTTTCTCTTCAGGCGCATGACTGCAACGCGAAGATAGATGATCAGCGTGTTCGACCAGATGGTGGTGTGGATAACGGCGCTTGCGAGGAGTGGACGCTCAAACTCGACGACGGGACTCATGCCCACCTGATCTATCCTATCGAGCCGGTCCACGTGATCGACGATCTTCGCGCGACGATCGCAGTGCGTAGCACAGCTGAGGGACTCGCGGTGGGGTTCCGTGTTCGGTTTCCTTATACGCTTGACCCGAACACCCATCGTCCTCGTGAGATCATTATCTGGGGTGCGAAAGTGGAGATCCCAGGGCAGTATCAAACGATCGGAATTGCCGCTGTCGAAGGTGAGCTTCGTCGACGTTTGGTTGCTCTCAAGTCAGAGTACCAGAACGAAGACTTTGAAGATGAATTTATCGATGGAGTTGTCATCAATGCCTATTCACGACCCGGAAAGCACTCGATTCGGCTCGACGACTTGCGAGTCGACGGGATGGTTCCGGTGGCATCTTCGGTGGTGGCCGGTCATAAAAGCTCAGATGCATTGCGGCGTTCTTGGCAACGTCTCGAGAATGGCAGTTCCGTCATGCGGTCTCGAGTTACAAACGACTCCAGTCGATCACGATCATCTGAATTTGGCTCGCGTCCGAGTGAGTCAGTTTTTCAACCGGGACGCGTTACAAAGATTCTTGAGTATCGCGGCGAACCATTGCACTGGATTCGGACGCTTGGTTTTGACGCATTGCTTCTCCGAGATCCGCCTTCCGAAGGTCTTCTACGAGAGGCTGCGGCGACGAACATGGGGCTCTATGCCGCGCCGCCCTCCCAGTGGGATGTTGAGAATGAGCGGCGATGGTTGCCTTTACTCAACGCGGTAAGTGGTTGGTACGTGTCACCACCCGGTGGTGATCGAACGCACACGCTGAATGATGAACTCACTCGGCTCGCCTCCCTCCCTTCGCGATATCGACGTCCGATTTTAGCTTCAGGGTTGGATGCCGCGGCAACTGATCTGCGGCTCGCCGACGGCATCATCGTGTCGACGCCTCCACGAGTTCGCAAGCTCGGATGGGCTTCCGTCCAGAGATCCTTGCGAGAAGCATCGCGATGGTTTTCAAATGATGCCCGTTTAGCGATCTCGGTTGCTGGTGGGCCGCCTGCGGCAGCGCGTGAGCAAAGTGAGTCCATTGCGGCTTCATTGGGAGCCCCACCGGCAAAAAGTTACGACTGGCAAGAGCTTTGGGCGGAGGTAATGACCTCACTTGGAATGGCCCCCTCCGCCATCATCTATCGCAGTGACCAGGCCCTCTCTTCAGGTTCGCCTCTGTCACAGGTTCGTGCCAGCAGTTTTTCGATAGTCAATCGTATGGTAGCGATGTTGGGACCCTACGTTGTTGGTAGCCGTCCCGTTGCGTCACCGACAATCAAAGGAGCGAACTATCACGTCACGACTCTTCGTACTCAGGGGCAAACGGATCTTTCACCAACCTCGGCAACCGATCTCGTCATTGCTGTTTCGACGCGACGGACGGCGGGCAAGCTGCTCGCGGGCAGCGGCGACGAGTTGACGTTGAACTTTGCAGGCTTCAATGGGCGACGACAAGTTTGGCGTTTGACCCACTTTTCTGCTGAGCGGCTCCCGTTGAAAGAGAACGGATCATCGGTGTCCGTTGTGTCCCCCGATGTCGTTGAGGTTTTTGTGGTTTCAGATGATCCACTAGCTGCGCGTCGAGTGGTCGCGCAGACCGAGCCATTTGCTAGACAAGCTTCGCTTGATCGACTCCACCTTGCCGAGGCATCGCTCAACCAGACACGTGGCGCTTGGGAGCTCGCTCGCCGGCTAGCCTCACCTGGTGATACGAATATGCCTCAGTCGCCGTTCCTGGAGGCTGCCCAAGGCGAACTCGAACGTGTTAAGTCGCGCATGCGAGCTGTGAAGCCGGCTGAGGTTACTGATTTGGTAGCTCGCGCGGACGCGTGGCTGATGCGAAGTCAAGCCAGGTTGGTTGGTGTTTTGACCGCCGATCCAACGCGAATAACAAGTCTCCCAACAATTCAGGCGAACGCACTAGAGCTGCAGACTCTTTGGCAGCCTCTGATGCTCAGCGACGGTTGGACGGACAACCTTCTTACATCTGGTGGGATGGAAGATCAAAGACTTTTGTCGTCAACGCGTTGGAACATCGGAAGTCGCTTACAAGACTTCACGGAATCTTCCGCTGTGATTCAGGCTCGGCAGGTTCACAATGGTCGATCCGCGTTGAAGATGAGCGTCTTTGAAAAATCGGGTATTCAGCTCGGTGGGGGCTATGCGGGCACTGTGCTTCGAGCCATCAGCCCAAGTATTTCAATGGGAGCATCGACTGCATACCGCATCGATGCCATGGTTAAGACAGTGGGCCTCTCGGGCTCGCACCAGGGCATTCTCGTCTACGACACGTTGGGCGGTCCCGAGCTGGGAGTGCTCGTTCCGGGCGATACGGATTGGACACCAATCCGTCTGTATCGTCAGACCCCGAACTCGTTTAGTGGAGAGCCCAGCTTTGATATTCAGGTCGCATTCGAGGTCATCGGCGGAGGCGAAGCCTATGTTGACGATGTCACGTTTCGTCGATGGTCTCCCGAGCCGGAGGTGTTGCCATCAGTGCGTGCGGCGAAGGGCCCCGCGAACGTTTTAGATGAAGCCAAGCCGCAGTTGATTAGGTAGAATCCACACGACCGAGAGGAACCTATGCAACAAATCAAACTCTTCAAATTCGTTGATACTGAAATCGACGAGATGGAACGTCAAATCAACCGTTGGATGAGGAAGAGCGGGGCCAAGATACTTTCGGTCGGCGGCAACCTCTCCAGCCAACCTGCGCCCACGGGGTTGGGAGGAGTCAGTTCTTTTGCGGGGAGCGATATTCTCGTCATCCTGCATTACGAAGTGCCAAAAGAAGCAGGGGCCTAAAGTTCGCTGGCATTCCTCGGGAAAAGGTATTCGCGTCTGTCATGTCCTAACATGATGGCGAGGCATCATTACTTCCACTGCTCGTCGAAGATGCCTTCGGCGAGGATCTCTCCGGCAAAGATGCCATTTGACGGCGACGTTGCATCAAACACCGCCCAATCACCCAGCATGGCGATTTGGCGGGAGTTGCTGACATTTGAAAACTCCCTAAAGGTCATACCCGAATTGATCACGACGTAGCGATTTGGGGATCGAGGATTAGGGTAAATCATGACGGGTACCGATGTTTCAGGTGCAAATGATTGATCTTTGATATCGAGCTTGTCTTTGGTCCATTGAATGGGAAGCTCATTGGCGATTGATCGAAGGTACTCATTGCTTTCAAGGTCACCGAAGCAAATCAGGTTGGCTGACTTAGCCAACGCGGGAGTCACCTTTGTGTCGTCAACGACGGTGACATCACCTCGCATGATTTCACGCCACCGACGAATGGCAAATTTCATCTCACGATCAATGAATCTTTGGACGGATCCGTGTGATGCCGGTCGGCTGGGACGCACGAATACAATGGGTCCGCAGAATGCGTCGTCGATGGGGCCACAAGTTCCTGGACGTTTGCGAATAGCCTCGTCGATCAGTGGCTGCCAGGTGTTCTTTTCCCGTCCTAGGTCAATGAAGTAGCTATCAGAGCTTTTGGATTTCTCTGGCTCTGCCTCAAAGACGTCCTCATCGAGCTCCAGAGTGACAAGTGATTCATCTTTGCAACGAATTCGCAGATGGGAAATTCCGGAAGTGTTGGCTCTCAGGTGATAGTCACTCTTCCACTCGCCGCGGATTCGACCAAAGTCCAAGTGTTTGGTTAGGCCGCTGATCGAAATTCTGACAATGCGGTGATAGCGAAGGTGAGCGGTGGTGAAGTCGAATGGCTGGTTGAGCGGCGATTGCAACTGACGATCGGCTATCCAACGATCGATGATTTGTTTTGATGGTTTATCAATCTTGTGCCCCATGTCTTTGCCCAAGATGTGTTCATATTTGATGCCTTCATCGCGGAGTACTTGGGTAACCCTTTCAGCGGCTTGGCGTTGTTTGTCCACTTCACCGCTGTAGGCGATTACGTTGGTGCCCTTAAGGTTGGTTGCATAGGGAAGAACGTCGTACCAATTCATTAATCTTTTCCGCAATGAATCGAGCGGATACGGCTCAGGCTTCTTATCCCATCCCTGATAGATGACGGTATCGACAAATCCAGCACCGGGATTAATTGTCTTCCAGAATGTTGGGTGGTGGACTCCCAGATGCCAGACTCCCGCACCGCCCATTGAGAAACCACGTAGGTTGATCCGCGATGTGTCGATTGGGATTAGGCGTTGGATATGCTGAATGGCCTCAAAGACATCCATCTCACCGGCGAACTTAAACGCGTTGCAATGCCTTCCGAATGGATGCAGAACTATCGTGTCCTCAGGTGTGTATTGGCCATCGCTCGTTCGACGTTCCCAAAGGAAAGGGATTTCTGTTTTTGTGTCGCCGCGGCCATGCAGCCAAACATCCAATCGAAACTGGCGACCTGATTTCCCGTCATCGAGTTTGAATCCCGCCGGTATTACCAGACCGTATGGTTGGATCGACCCGTCCAGGCTTGAACGAAACCCACCATAGGTACGCTGTGTTTCTTTGTTCTTGTCGTCCTCGATGCCGAGAAGTCGAAGTCCGGTCTGTCCACGAGTTAAACGGAGCCAACGTTCCTCGGCATCATTCAGCAGCTCTTCGGCTCGATCGATCTGGTTCGGCTTGAAGAAGAGTTGGTCTTCGAGTGCAAGCTCCACGGCGCGTGAGATCACCTCGATATCCGCGGTGTACGCCGGGTTGCGTTTCCGGGGGTAGCGCTCGCGTAATTGGGCGATGCGTCGTGCCAATGACTTCCGTTTCGCCTCCGGCAGCTCAATTCCAACCGGTGGTAGAGACTTGTATTTTGGTTTGGCGTTGGCGACTTCTTGCGAGTGCGCAGTGCCTCTCGCTACCGTGCACAACAAAATCAGTAAAACCAAGCAGCGTAACACCATGGGCTATCTCAAAACAAAAATGCGGAAAAGTTACATTGGTGTGTAGGGGGAGCCAAAAGGTAGCATCCGAGTGTTAGACTGTGGGGCTCGACAACGCGCCAGATTGTTTCAGAGGGCGCATCCACGTTCACGCTAACTACACCGGCTCTGCACCGGTGCTCTCTATGAGTCAATCGTTTCACATCGTCGTGCTGGGCGGTGACGGAATTGGACCCGAGGTCTGTGATCAATCAGTAAGGCTGCTTCAAATCATTGAGCCTCATCTGGCTGATGTTCAATTCAACTTGGACCCGCACGATGTCGGTGCGGGGCAGTATCAACGAAGTGGCGAAGCGTTGCCAAGCTCGGCATTCGATGCCTGTCGGGCTAGTGACGCGGTGCTTCTTGGCGCCATGGGGCTTCCTTCCGTTCGATATCCCAACGGCAAAGAAATTGCGCCGCAACTCGATTTGCGTGAGCAACTTCATCTCTACGGTGGAATCCGGCCCTGTCGTCTTTTTCATGAAGCCGATACACCTCTGAAGTCGCATCAAGCGGGCGACATCGATCTGGTTTTGGTTCGTGAAAGTACTGAGGGGCTCTTTTACGGTCGGAGCGAGGTTGCGGATCTCGAGGCTGATGCCGCTGAGAACATTCTCCGAATCACGCGGCACGCCAGCGAACAGGTGTGTCGGCTGGCCTTCGAGACGGCTCGCAAGCGAGATCGAGCCAAGAAGGTCTCGCTTATTGACAAGGCAAACGTACTTTCATCAATGGTCTACTTTCGGCATGTTTTTGATACGGTGGCTGCGGAGTATCCGGACATTACCGCCGAGCACGTTTACGTTGATGCGACCGCTTTGTTTCTAGTCAGGCGGCCACAGGACTTTGACGTCATGGTCACAGAAAACATGTTCGGAGACATCCTTAGTGATTTGACGGCGGGTATCGTTGGCGGCATGGGGATGGCGCCCTCGGCCGACATCGGCGAAGACGCGGCGGTCTTTCAACCGTCTCACGGCTCAGCACCCGACATCGCCGGAAAGTCGATTGCCAATCCGATCGCAATGCACCTTTCGACAGCGATGATGCTCGAGTGGCTTCAGCACCCAGAGTGTCTGCGAGCCAGCGAAGCACTCAATGCTGCGGTGAGCAACGTGTTATCAGATCCCGTAAATCGGACCGCTGACATGGGAGGTTCACTCTCAACGGTTGAGATCACCGATCGGATCGCTGAGGTTCTTCCACGTTATCTTCAGGGTGAGCTAGCGACGGCTTCAAAGGCTTAAGATGCAACTGGAACAGATCCAGACTATTGGCATCGCTGGTGTTGGCCAGATGGGAACGGCGTGCGCCGTTGCGTTTCGGAGGGCGGGTTACCGAGTGCTCCTTTGGGGACGCAATGCTGAAAAGTTGGCTGCCGTTCCAAAGGAAATCGAAAAGATGGAGTCGTGGTGTGACGACCACACCGATGCACCGGTCGCGACTGGGGGCAGTGTCGAAACGATCTCAGAGCTCGGCGTGATGGACACTGGTGCTGATGTGATTTTGGATTGCATCATCGAAGTCATGGAGGACAAAGTTGACCTGCTTGGTCGCTTTTCCTGTGCAAAGTCGCGAGATTGTCTTTTTCTGTCGGCGACAAGTGCTTTGTCGATCACGGAAATGGCTTCCAAGTCGGGGCTCAGCCGGCATCTTGTGGGGGCGCATTTCTGGAATCCACCTCACTTGATACCGCTGGTCGAGATGGTTCAGGGAGAAGATACGCCACAAGCTTTTGTCGACTTGGCTTGCGAGCTAATGAAGCAAATCGGCAAGGTGCCCGTCGTCTGTAGAGACGTGCCAGGGTTTGTTGGCAATCGGCTCTTGCATGCGATGTGGCGTGAGGCCCTGCACATGGTTGAAGAGGGCGTTTGCTCTGCTGAGGATGTCGATAAGATCACAAGGCTTACGTTCGCGTTGCGACTGCCGCTATTGGGGCCGATCGAGAACATGGACTACGTCGGTTTAGATCAAACTCAACGCCTCCAATCTTACATGGCACCTCGTCTAGCAAACCAAGAGAACGCGTCTGAGGTTCTGCAAAGGAAAATCGATGCCGGTCACTTGGGTGTCAAATCAGGACGTGGTTTTTACGACTGGGAAAAGCGGGATATCGACGAAGTCATTCGCCGTCGAGATGCCCAAGTCGTCCAGCAACTCAAATTCCTACGCGAGATAGGCGAGCTTTAATGCCCAAACGTTATCTATTGATCATTGGGGCCTTTGCTCTTTCGATTTTGATGTGGGTCGATCGAGCCTGCATCAGTGCTGCTAAAGGAGACATGCAAACGGACCTCGGTTTTTCAGATACCGAGATGGGCTGGGTGATGTCGATCTTTGCGCTCGGCTATGCACTGTTTCAAGTTCCAGCGGGTTCGATGGCTGATCGATACGGACCCCGTCGTGTCATGACGAGCGTCGTGATGATTTGGTCAGCATTGACCGCATTGACCGGAGTTGTGCGAGGATACGGAGCAATGCTGCTGCTTCGTTTTACTTTCGGCATGGGCGAGGCTGGCGGCTACCCCACGTTGGCAAGGGCGTTTACTCAGTGGCTGCCAATGAACGAACGAGGTATCACAAATAGTATTAGTTTTTCAGGCGGGCGACTCGGAGCGGCGCTGGCGATGCCGGGTGTCGTGGCACTGATTGAGCTTCTCGGTGGATGGCAACCAACATTTTGGTTCTTTGGGGCGATTGGGATTTTCTTTGCAATTGTTTGGTGGCTGTTGTTCCGCGACAGCCCCGAAAGCCACCCGGCTGTCTCGGCTGAAGAAGCACAGTACATCGCTGAAAATCGCCGTGCCAAACGTGATACGGAAAAACCGAGCCCGTCTTTGGATGAGGAGAGATCGATCGGGTGGGGAGAAATGTTCGCGTCGAATAATCTTCGTTTACTGATGTTCCAGTATGTCGCACACAACTTCACGTTCTTCTTCACGGTGAGTTGGTTCTTCCCTTACATGAAAGAGACTTACAAGTTGACCAGCCAACAGACCGGTTGGTACGCCGCCGCGCCGCTGCTCTGCGGGGTCGTGGGCAACTGGCTGGCTGGATTCACCGTTGATCGGATGTATTCGATGGGACGTTGGCGATGGTCGCGTCGTCTACCCGCGATATGCGGATTCGTTCTCGCGGCGGTTGGAATGACACTTTGTGTCAACATGCCATCGGCTCTGACGGCCGTGATTTGCATGTGCATTGCGATCTTTGGTAGCGACATGATTTTGTCGCCTTCATGGTCGACGTGCATGGACATCGGGGGCAGCAGTGCGGGAAAGGTGTCTGGTTCGATGAACATGATTGGAAACCTGGGTTCATTTGCGACTTCGCTGGCCTTTCCCTACCTGGTCAAATGGTCAGAAACCAACGCCTACCTTGCTGAATGGTTCGAGCCCCACGAACCGTTCTTTTATTTGGCTGGCGGCTTGAATCTCTTGGCGATCTTCGCCTGGTGCATGATTCGTCCTGACGTTTCGATGAAGGAGGAATTAGCCTCGTGAGCGAGACCGAAGCAAAGCCGTTGCGCGGTGCCGTTATCGGAGCTGGTTACTTTAGCCATTTCCACTATGACGCTTGGAATCGCATTGATGGCGTCGAGATCGTCGCTTGTTGCGATCAGGACGAAAAGAAATTAGCTGAAGTTGCGTCGAAATATGGCATTTCCAAGACTTATACGCACTACGGAAAAATGCTCGATGAAGTCGCAGTCGACTTCGTGGATGTGATCACGCGTCCTGACGTGCGACTGGGTATTGCGTCTGAAATTTCAAATCGTGGCATCGATATGATCTGTCAAAAGCCACTCGCGCCGACGTTTCAAGAAGCGGTTGCTTTGGTTGATCAGACAAAGTCGGTACGCATGATGGTTCATGAGAACTTCCGTTTTCAACCTTGGTATCGACGGATCAAGAAGAGCATCGACCAAGGAGACATTGGCGACCAGCTACACACGATCACTTTCCGGAACCGAGCTGGTGATGGCTATGGTGATGATGCTTATCTTGCTCGACAGCCGTACTTTCAAACGATGGAGAAGTTTCTGCTTTTCGAAGCGGGGATTCACACGATCGATACCTATCGCTATTTAGGAGGTGAAATCAAGCGGACTTGGTGCATGCACCGAAAACTCAATCACGTCATCGCGGGTGAAGACACGGCACTAGCCATTATGGATTTCGAGGATTCGGGCGTCGGGGTTTACGATGCCAACCGCTTCAACGAATCAACTGCGGATGATCCGCGTTACACGTTTGGCGAGGTTTTGGTCGAGGGGAATGGGGGCACGATTCGTCTTTATGATGACGGTCGATTGTCCATTCAGCGGCTCGGGCAGCCCGAGGAACAGATTCAATACGAACACGTTCGTCGCGGTTTTGCGGGTGATTGTGTGCACGCCACCCAATTGCATTTCGTCGAGCGATTACGCGATGGCCAGCCGTTTGAGACCTCGGGCGAGGAATACTTGAAGAGCATCACGGTTCAGGAAGCCATGTACCGCTCAGCGGAAACAGGTCTTTGGCAGGATTGTGGAGCAAACTCATGAAGGTGTTGGATTGTACTTTGACGCTACGTGAGGGTATGCGTGGCGTGGCCTTCGAAACGGCAATGACTGTCGAGAAAGAAGGTTGGAACGCTCGCACGCTGCACCTTTATTCACACTGCGGAACCCACATGGATTCGCCGCTTCACTTTGCGGCTGGCGATCAGACGATTGATCAGATTCCGCTTGGTGACTGCATTGGTTCGGCAGTGGTTGCCGATGTCCGGGACATCCCTGATCAACAACCGATTCGTGTTTCTGATCTTGGCAAAGCATCTGAGCAGGTTCAGCCTGGTGATGCCTTGTTGTTCAAGTCTGGTTGGAGCGATCATGTCGATCAGCCCGACCATTATCGAGATCGTTTTCCGCCGATCAGTGAAGAACTTGCGTTGTGGCTTGTCGATCGAAAAGTGCGTTTGATTGGTGTGGAGCCCCCGTCGGTTGCAGACGTCAATAACTTGGAGGCCGTCACCCGTATCCACAAGATTCTTCTTGGTGCGGGTGTCATTATCGTCGAAGGCCTTTGTCGTTTAGATGAGATTCCTAGTGAGCGTTGTCTCTTCGGGGCAATGCCGATCAAGGTTGCCGAAGGTGATGGAGCCCCCTGTCGAGCGTTCGTTATCTTGGATGAGTCTTCATGAGTGCACCGAATATTGTTGGAAGTTTGCCGCCTGTTCGAGGTGGTGATCTCATCGCTCAGATTCGTGATCTGATGGAACAGGATGGCCGATGCACGGTTGTTCTTGACGATGATCCGACGGGAACCCAAACCGTCCATGGCGTTGTCGTGCGGACAACATGGTCTGTCGATGACTTGGCCGAAGAGATCAGTGATAGCTCTTCTCTCTTCTACGTGTTGACGAACTCGCGTTCTCTCAATCCCGTTGCCGCGGAGGAGCGGATAGCAGAGATCGCGGATAACTTGGCTGAAGCTTCCACGCGTACGGGACGCAAGGTTAGCGTGATCAGCCGAAGTGACAGCACGCTCCGGGGGCATTATCCGCTCGAAACGGATGTGTTGAGACGTTGTCTTTCGAAGAGCGAGGCAATGGTTGTCCTTTGTCCGTTCTTCGCTGAAGGGGGGCGATTGACGGTTGGCGACACCCATTACGTTGTCGAGGGTGACTCTTGGGTGCCTGCAGGCGAGACGCCTTTCGCTAACGACGCCAGTTTCGGGTTCACGAAGAGCAATCTCTTCGATTGGGTTGCAGAAAAACACGGCGAAGGATTCGATTCATCTCTGGTGCACTCGGTTGATGTTGAATCACTTCGTGGTGGTGATCTTGATGCGTTAGCTGAGAGACTGCTTGGCCTGACGCCTGGTTCGATTGTCATCGTCAATGCTTTGGCCATTCAAGATGTTCAAGCTTTTGTGATTGCGACCAGAAAAGCTCAGCAAATGGGTGCAGAGTTTGTGTTCCGCACGGCAGCTAGCTTCGTGCAGGCCTATGGAGGGATCGAGCCTCAGCCGTTACTTGAAGGAAGTGATGTTCGAGACATAACGGCAGCGGCGGGTCTCGTTGTCGTTGGATCCTACGTGCCCAAAACGACGGCGCAGCTCAATAAGCTGCTTGAAAATGGTGATGTGACGGCGGTCGAGTTGTCGGTTACAAAGTTGCTGCAAAGCGGCCAGGACATCGAATCGGTTGCGATGCCACTGGCTGCCCAAATCAATGAGCACCTGAGAGCTCGAAGGCATGTCGTGCTCCATACCACTCGAGATCTTATTCGCGGGCATGATGGCGATGCTAGTTTGGATATAGGCACTCAAGTTAGTTTGGCGATGCAGCGCATCGTCAGCGAGATTGATGCTCCGCTGAGGTACCTGATTGCGAAAGGCGGAATCACCAGTAGCGATACGGCGACGGGGGCTTTGGAAGTTCAGCGTGCTGAGGTGATGGGGCAAATCGCAGCGGGTATTCCGGTTTGGAAGCTTGGGCCTGAAAGCACTCGTCCCGGTCTTGCCTACGTCGTGTTTCCGGGTAACGTCGGCGACGATGAGGCACTATTGAATGTCTGGAGAAAACTGAGATGAGTGAAGCTGAAGCAAGTAAGGCACTATTCGATCGACTGGATCATGTCGCTATTGTCGTTCGTAATACTGATGAAACGTTGAAGCTCTATCGGGACACGATGGGGCTTGAGGTCGTTATCGATGAAGTCATTCCGAGTGGCGGTGTCCGATTGACTCATCTAGACATGGGAAATGTCCACCTGCAACTTGTCCAGCCGATGACTGACGACCACCCGTTGCAAAAGCATCTCGCTGAACACGGTGAGGGCCTGCATCACCTTTGCTTCCAAACGAACGAAGTACGAAAAACGCTTGTTGCGTTGAAAGATCGTGATCTCAAGCCAAGAAGTGAAACACCTCATGATGGACCGTTGGGGCGGAAAGCAGGCTTCATTGATCCTGAAACGACCGGTGGTGTCTTGTGGGAACTAACCGGTGAACGAGAGTAGATCTCGACCAGTATCCGCAACATGCCGTGTAGAGCTGCGTCTACATCTCCATAGGGCGACTGTCTGGGATAATGATTAACCAAAACTTGGTTATTAGAAACGAGAACCTTTTGGTTGGAGGAAGCCTCTAGGACACCATGAACATTATCGAGCTAATTCGTCTAGATTCTTCGCTGGAAGACTCTCTGCATCAGAATCCTGAGTTTATTGATTCGATGATGACTGAGAACTGGAGTCGTGTCGCGGAGCTTGTTCATGCTGTGACGGGTCGCACGTTGCAAGCAGCTCCAGTAGGTGTTGACCAATTGGAGTGGGGTGGATATTACGTCGTCGATAAGGCGACAAACCACGTTGTGGGATCATGTGCCTTCAAGGGAGAGCCGAGCGATGATGGTTCGGTAGAGATCGCCTATTTCACATTTCCTGAGTTTGAAGGCAACGGATACGCGACACTCATGGCGGAAAGACTTGTCTCGTTGGCGCGAAGTTGTTTGGCAATTCAGCGTGTCTTGGCTCATACTTTGCCAAATGAGAGTGCTTCGACGAGAGTTTTGGAGAAGGTGGGGCTGACCTACGCTGGTCCGGTTGAAGAGCCGGACGATGGCCTTGTTTGGCGTTGGGAAATGAAATTCATTCGGGATGAGGGTTAAGTAATGCTCTAGTCTGGGCGGTTCCCAAGGCGATTTGTTTCATCAAATTTTTGTAGAGATCCTGATGCGACCTGTGGTAGCTACGACTGCGATCTTATGCACGCTGGCTCTCTATGTCTCGCTCGCTCTGGGGTTATTCGGAGATATTGGTCGCGATTTATGCGGTTGCTTGACCGCCACCTTCATCGTCTGCATGACAGTCGACTACTTCAGATTGATTTTTGAGTCATTCCCAAATGCGAATCGAAGATTGAAAAGGCAGCATTTCTTTCTTGATAACGAAGATCAGCCATCACAAGAGTCTCGTATCTCTGAAGAGGTTTTTGTCGCTGTTGAGGAAGACGCAACATTCGAGGTTGAGAACCGAATACGTTCTCGTGCGATACAAGCTCAGATGGAGATCAGAGCGTTGCAGGGACGACTTGAACGTTTAGGCAATCCATCATTGAGAAGGGCAGCAGAGAAATAGTTCGATTTTCGATTGAGGCAAAATGAACGAGCTAGAGATTCAGCAAGCGAATCGCGAGAGCTGGAATGAAACGGCGGCTATTCACGAGCGGGCGGTGATGGCGGAGTTGTTGGAAGCTGTGAAGGCGCCCGATTTCTGCACGTTTGATGCGATCGAACGCGAGGAATTTGAGCGGATCGGCTTGGCGGGAAAGGCTGTCGTGCAATTAGCGTGCAACAATGCCAGAGAACTCATCTCGGTCAAGCGAGCTGGCGCGGGGCGATGTGTCGGTTTTGATATCTCCGATGCTTTTGTCGAACAGGCTCACCGACTGATTAATTCGGCTCAGCTTGATGTGCAGGTCGTTCGATCGAGTATTGATGACATATCTGATTCATACGAGGGCTCCTTCGACGTTGCGTACATTACGATCGGCGCACTTGGGTGGATTCCAAGTTTGGAGAGGCTATGCACGAAGGTCGCG
This sequence comes from Planctomycetota bacterium, assembly GCA_039027135.1. GTDB lineage: Bacteria > Planctomycetota > Planctomycetia > Pirellulales > Pirellulaceae > Rubripirellula. Next base: position 2,146 of record JBCCKZ010000025.1, on the reverse strand, counting down.
AGGCTGCTCAAGAAGGGTGGTAGGCTTTTCGTATATGAGATGCATCCGGTGCTGTTTCTTTATGATGAGGAAACGACTGATCCAAGTGACCCCAGGATCAGTCGGTCTTACTTTCGAAACGAGGCTCTCCTTTTCGAGGGTGGGCAAGACTATTTCGATCCAGACTCATCGATCGAATCAGACTGCTATTGGTTTCAACACACCCTAGGCCAGATCATCACGAACCTTTTGGATGCTGGTTTTGTCATTGAGAGGTTCAGTGAATATCCCCATGACATTTCGAACACACATGCTGATTTTGCAAAACAAACAAATCAGCTTCCCATGTGTTTTTCGCTGGTAGCCGAGCTTAAATGAGCACTTGCCCTGTCTTTCGGGAGATTAATCCTGCTGATATGCAAGCGATTTTCGATGTGCGCGTCGCCACCTGGCATAATGACAATGGGCACGAAGAATTGATTCGGCTTGGCATCAATCACGCATCCGTCCAAGAGATGCTCAAACGCACACATCGAGGTTGGCTTTGTGAGATCGGATCGAAAGTCATCGGATTTGCAATGGGTGATCGGTCCAACGGGGAGATGTGGGTGATCGCTGTTGTCAAAGAGCACGAGGGCAAAGGAATTGGTCGACGGTTGCTAAAGCTGGTCGAAGATTGGCTATTCGATGAAGGTTGGGATGACATATGGCTTACCACGGACCCGGATGAGGACTTTCGGGCGGTAGGGTTTTATCGCCACTTGGGTTGGGCTGATTGGAAGATCGATCCCGACGGCGATCGGTTCATGCGAAAAAAGAAGCAGGAGGTCGGTTGAAGTTGAGTGATCAGATTCAACATTACGAGAATAAGCTCGCCTACGAGATAGACTCATGGGATTTGAAGGTGGCTCTTGATGCGGGAGAGCTGCTTGTCATCGTTGATGCACGAAGTCCTGAAGCATTCTCGAATGGGCATATTCCAGGTGCGGTCAATATTCCTCATCGAAACATGGATGCCGAGGCAACCAACCGCATTGATCGGGAATCGCTCGTTGTAACTTACTGCGATGGTATCGGGTGCAATGCCTCGACCAAGGCAGCTCTTAGAATGGCCAGACTTGGATTCAAGGTGAAAGAGCTAATCGGAGGGTTGGATTGGTGGATCCGCGATGGATACCCCGTTGATGGCAATTGTGGTGAGAATGGCTCGGGTCAGTGTGGCTGTGGTTAGATAGTTGTGAGTTGATCGAATGGGTGAGATACTTGAGTCGCTGTTGAGCTACTTGGCCGATAACTGGCCCGAATTGCTATGGATTGTGATTGCTGCTAGCGTCGCATCCTATCTTGCGGGCCGACGGTCATTGACCCAGTGGCGTCGGCGTGACTTCCTCGGTAGGTTGAATGTTTCGCTCACCTATCTTGAGGGCGAAACACTTCGGATTCGAACGATCTTGGAAACGGATGCCGAAGAGATCTTTCTGAATGCTTCCGCGTCCACCGCCATCGTGCAGATGGCCAAGAAGACAACCGCCGAGAATCCGCTCATTCCCATTCCCCCTGAAGATCGCTGGTTCTATTTGAACTCGATCCTCAATGAGATTAGCGAGCGATTTGCACATGGTCATCTCAAACGTGCTATGGATGCCAGCGTGGTGGAGGACGATTTCCTGATCGCGTTGACCTGTGAAAGGGCTGGGAAAGTGCGAACGCAAAAGATTCGTGCGCTTCTGTTTCGACGACAATTCCTTGAGAATCTGCCCGAAGAAGCACCTCGTTATGAGTCGCCAAACCACGACACACGCTGGCAAACGGTCCAATTCCTCGCTGAACGTTGGACGGATTCACCGGATGAATTCCTTGAATTGAGGCTTTGTCTATAGCCAGGTCAGGTTATCGATTCATCGACCGCGGGTGTTCAAAGCTATGCGATGATGTTTGGGCTGCTAAAGTAGAAGTGAGATAGCTACCTTTAGATTGTCCCAGTCGAGAAGTTTTGGATGCCCAGAAGAATCTCCGACGAGCGTAAAGCCGTTTTCTATATCGGCACAGCGGTTCAGATGCTCGGCGTACTGCTGTTTCTTTCCGTCTTCGTAAGTGCATTTTTGAGCTTTGGTAATCCGCTTGGCATCATTAGCAACGCTAGCTCGACCGGGTTCCGAGCTCTTGG
>JBCCKZ010000024.1:0-18507 GCA_039027135.1 Planctomycetota bacterium | reverse complement strand
GCCCAGCATCGCCTGCTAGCCTCGGGCGGACGCGGCCCGATGGCCGACTGGTGATGAGCCAATCCATTCCAGGAATTCGGCTTCGCTAAGAACACGGATCGATCCACCGTCGGCGTTGATTGCTTCAGCCTTTTCAAGCATCGATGTCACCTCACAATGCTCACTGGTCGTTCCGCGTTTCTTTTTGCCGAGAACGAGTACGCTTGTTTGGTTGGTCAATGATGCGGCCGTTTGACCGCCTAACTTCCCAATCACTCGATCCGCATCTTTCACGTCGATTGTGTCAAAGGTTCCCGCAACGGCGATCGACATTCCACGCAGTGGCTGCCGGAACTCACCTCGAATCAGGATTCTCTGCAAATCGATATGAACCTCATTCGAAATCCTTGGCGCGTTTCCAGCTTGGTATGCCTCGTGGCCTTCATTGACCTGCGAGCTACCAATTGAAGACGCCATGGCCGAGCCAATCACATCCAATGCGGAAATATGCTGGCCTGAAAGCCCCGATGCCTTAGCACGAGAACGACGCCCCGTCGGACTTCGGTAGCCCCAAACACCTGCGCGCCCACGAGTCAAAGCCAGTTTGCTCTCGAGGTCCTCGAGGGACTCCGCTTGGCTGTCCTGGCCCGCTGCAATCAGGATCTTTGCACAAGCCAGGCTGTCCTCTAGTGCATCGTGATGTTTGAAACGAATCCCCAACCACTGGGAAAGTGGCTTGAGACCAAAACGTCTTTGGTGTGGCCATGCTCGGCGCGCAATCACTTTGGTGCAACTAAAGCCGATATCCGGTGTCTCCTGGTCGTGCGATCGCAAGCACGCTAATAAAACGCCCATATCAAATGAAGCGTTGTGAGCAATCAAGCAATCGTCGCCAAGAGTGCGAGAAATCTCAGGCCATAGCTCACCAAAATCCGATTCATCACGGACCATCTGTGGTGTGATGCCATGAATGCGAATATTGCCTGGCGAAAAGCGAAGTGGCTTGGGCCGAATCATCCACATCGCTTCATCGACGATATGGCCATCACGCACTTTGACCGCTCCTAATTGGCACGCGCTATCGCGTTTGTTGGTCGCCGTTTCAAAATCAATCGCAGTGAAATTCGCGGCAAAACTCATCCGATCCGCCCGCCGGGCCTCCCTACCAATTTTCTTTACGCAGCGTCTGTCACCAGAATCCCTGAACTCAACCGTTGTAACCGATGCCGCCAGACTTCCGAAGATCCCAGGTTATAGACGTAAACCTGGCTTCCCCCGCCGTGGTAAGGAGCTGATGTCTCGGCCGTCTAAATAGGCTCTTCGATGAACTGCTCGGAAACGTTCTCTTTCCCAGGAACAATCCGCGTCACGCTCACCTTGGTTCGGCGCAACTCTTCGACCTCAGAAACGAGCTCATTGATGAGGTTGGCGATTTCAGTTCCCGCTTTCTCGCCAATATTGACGATGAGCGCCTTTCGGGTGTTGTAGCTCAGACCACGTTCGGACATCGAGGATACCTGGAAATGAGTTGAGTAGCAGACGTGGTGGGATTCGAAGTCTTTACTGACGAGTTTAATCAGCCAATGGAAGGCCACTTATTCAACCGTCACGCTTTTGGCCAGATTACGGGGTTTATCGACATCACATCCGCGTAACAGCGCAATGTGATATGACAGCAATTGGAGTGGGATGACGGTGACGATCGGTTGCAAGAACTCCGCCACCTGGGGAACAACGATCACGTCATCAGCAATGGACTCAACTTGTGAGTCTTTTTCTCCCGCGATGGCAATGATCGGCCCACCTCGAGCTTTGACCTCTTCCATGTTGGCGAGGACTTTATCGTAGGTGGTTCCGTGCGGCACGATGAAGACACTCGGCGTTTTTTCATCCACCAGTGCGATTGGGCCGTGCTTCATCTCGGCTGCGGGATACCCCTCAGCATGGATGTAGGAAATTTCTTTGAGCTTGAGGGCGCCCTCGAGAGCCGTAGGAAAGTTGTATTGACGCCCGAGATAAAGCACAGTTGAGGAATCAACAAACTTCTCAGCGACCCGCTTTACCTGTTCATCGCACGTGAGCGCCTGTGCGACAGCGTTGGGCAGCAAGCGGAACTCCTCAATCATCCGTTGCCCCGCCTCAAAGCTCAGGTGCCGGAGTCGCCCGAAATACAGGGAAAGCATCGCCAGTACACAGCACTGGGAAGTGTACGCCTTGGTGCTAGCAACGCCGATCTCTGGCCCCGCGTGCAGGTAAACGCCACCATCGGCCGCCTGAGCAATCGATGAAGCGACGACGTTGCAGATGGCAAGCGTTCGATGCCCCTTGCGTTTGGTCTCTCGCAAGGCAGCCAACGTGTCAGCCGTTTCACCCGACTGAGTGATACCGAAGACGAGTGTGTCACTTTCGATGGGTGGATTTCGATAGCGAAGTTCGCTGGCGTATTCAACACAAACGGGAATCCGCGCGAACTGTTCAAGCAAGTATTCACCGACAAGGGCTGAGTGCCAAGACGTTCCACAACCGGTCAAAATGATTCGGCGAACCGTGCCAAGCTGTTGCGGCGTCAGATTCAAGCCACCGAACATCGCCGTGGCGTTTTCGTCATCGAGTCGACCTCGCATGGCGTTGCGAAGGGACTCGGGTTGCTCGTAGATCTCTTTGAGCATGTAGTGATCAAAACCATCAAGCGAAACCTGATTCGACTCGGCTTCGAGAGGACGAATGTCAACGCGAACTTTACCTTGCTCGCGATGAACGACCGAAAATCCTTCGGGCGTTAGAACGGCAATCTGATGATCGGCGAGATAGATGATTCGGTCGGTATGACCAACCAATGGTGATGCGTCGGATGAAACGAAGTACTCGCCACGGCCTACACCGACAACAAGCGGGCTACCGAATCTAGCGGCAATCAAAAGGTTAGGGCGATCTCGGAAGACGATCGCCAGCCCGTAAGTCCCCCGAAGCTGGGCAATGGTAGCCTGAACCGCCGCCAAGTAGCGGGCATTAGGGTTCGACTGATCTTCGGGAATATCTTTTAGGATCGACGCCAATAAATGCGCGACGACCTCTGAGTCGGTTTCGCTGGTAAACACAAACCCCTGATCAATTAACCCATCTTTGATGGCCTGAAAATTCTCGATGACTCCGTTGTGAACAAGCACAACCTCGCCATCACCGCCGACATGGGGGTGGGCATTGGGTTCGGTCGCCGGTCCGTGGGTCGCCCAGCGTGTGTGTCCGATTCCCAGTGAACCTTCAGTGGTCTGTCCCGTGAGTTTCTGGGCGAGGGCATCAATACGACCAACGGCCCTCGTGATGGCAAAGGGAGCGTCAGCCTGCCCCTGGATGGCCACTCCAGCACTGTCGTAACCGCGGTACTCAAGACGCCTTAGACCCTCAATCAAGAAGGGAGAAGCGGTTGGTTGATTGCCGACATAGCCGACGATTCCACACATAGCGAACGATTAAAAGGAGCGGATTCGAAAAGACGAAGCCGTGATCGACCTCATCAAGGAAAACGCAAAATCGAACGCCAGTTCTCAATAAAACTCGGGCACCGACGGACGGTTCCTGCGATTCGGAAGCTTAGCTTATCGTTACCGCTTACCCGATAGGAAAATGCTAAGCAGCCTTCCTTCTTACCGCTCGGTGGCCCGCAACGGCTATTTTTGCAACCTCAAAGTTCGCTCCTTGTCGCTGGATTACCAGGGTTTCCGAGTGAACAAGCCGCGAAATCCGATCGGCATCCGTGCCCGCGAGCAGATCATCTCGGAGTACCACCAAAAGGTCGACAGCTCCCAAATCTCGAATCGCCTTCTCGAGCGATGGCTCTACCTCACCAGGCATGATCTGACCGTTGACGCCGGAAGCTCTAAAACTTCGGTGCAGACTCATTAAACTGCGATTCGCATCAGGCCCATCGAAGGGGTCGATGATGACCACTCGAACATCGGCGTTGGCAGCCAATAACGCACTCGTTTCTGACGCGACGGAGCCATCATCCAAGCCAATCTGAACAACAACGAAGTCGTCGGCGGTTGGCGTTTGGAGTTGCTTCCGCAAAATCTTCGTCAGCGGTGTCTTGGGGATTGTCTTCCCCGCCCTACGAGGCTTGATTGTTTCAGTTGCTATCGAATCAGCGGCACGGGGTGACTGAACAGCTGCCGCAGCACCTCGTTTTTGAGAAGACGTCTTCTTCCGCTTCTTTTTTTGCTGGTTTGCCGGCTGAGCTGCCTTGCTCGAACTGCCCTCGCCAACGGATAGACGTACTGAAGCCTCGGCCACTTTGGGTTTAGCCGTTTTCTTCCCACCAACTAGTGATCGGATCAGGTTAAGCAGCGACATCGCGGAAAAAAGTGAGTAGGCCGGTTGCGGTGACTGAAACAAATATGCGGCTGAAGCGGATGGTCTTCATTCGACGCTCGCGTCAATTGGTTTCGGATAGCCGCGCGTATGAATTTCAACAAAGTTCTCGGTAGTCCGGTTAGGCGAGCCAGGTGTGACCTACGTTTCCAAGGGGACTTTCGGGCAACTCGCATTGGCTTCTGGTCACAGCAGAAACAAATGCTTTGTTGTGAGTTCCGATTTTCTCACCGACTCGAATCCAAATTCGCCTCATGTTTCGATTTCGATTTCAACGATCCAGCGGATCCGTGAAACCGGAAGTTGACATGTCTGATGCAGACCGACTGGATTCGACAACGCGAACGTCGGGCAAGTATGGCACACCCCTGACCCACGCCGAACGGTTGCCATCGCGGATCGCCCTATCGGCTTCGCCTTTGGTTGATGCATTGTGGGATCCGACAGCCGCTTTGAATGGAGCTGATGTCCTTTTCGCCCCCGCGTCATCCTCCGGTGCGACGACGGGGACTGATGGTGGCATATCGAATACACCCTTTGCCGGTTACGGACAAACGGTTGCCGTAATTGACACGGGGATCGCCTACGACCACCTCGCCTTTTCTTCCGATGGTGCAAGTGGGGCAAGCGGCTCCGGCTTTGGGCCAGGCTATCGAGTGGTGGGAGGCTGGGACTTTGCCGAAAACGATGCGGATCCTTACGACGACGGCCCCGCCGGCTATCACGGAACTCATGTCGCGTCCATCATCGGCGGAAACTTGCCGACCAGCGGATCGACTTCCAACGAGTTCAGTGGCATCGCATCCGCTGTCGATTTGGTAGCACTCCGTGTGGTCGACGACTTCGGGCAAGGGAAACTCAGTTGGGTGGAGTCCGCGTTGCAGTGGGTCATCGATAACGAAAACACCTTTGAGTCGCCAATAACCGCCGTCAATCTCTCTCTCGGCGCGACCTTGGATGCTGCTGAATTGGCAGAAGCTCAAGCGACTTTGGAAGATGAGTTCGCCATCCTTCGCGACCGCGACATCCTTGTCTTCGCAGCCGCTGGAAACCAATTCGATGCGTCGCAGCCCGAAGAGGTTCTCTATCCAGCATCAAGCCCCAATGTCGTCGCTGTGGCGGCAACCGAATCCACAGGCGAATTAGCTAGCTTCAGCCACCGGCAATCCAATATCTATGCGGCACCTGGTACCGGAATCAACGGAGCCGTTCCTGAACATGTCTTTGGATACGATGGCGTAAGAGATGACCTCGCGCTTATCTCGGGCACATCCATGGCGTCACCAGCACTCGCTGCGGCATCGGTCTTGGCCCGCGAACAACTCATCAGTGAGGGTTTGGGAGTTGACGCGGACTCGGTTTTGCAGCGTCTGCACGAATGGTCGAGCGAAAGCACCGATGCGACGACGGGCATTACTTTCCACTCCGTTGATACCAACAACATTGACCAGTGGCTCGCCACATCACCCAGCGAACCGACGGTCTCGCAATCCAATATCTGGATCGAAAATCGCGACGCCGGTCAGGCCTTTGAACTGAACCTCACATCGAGTTCACCCAGCCTCACCGTTGACGGGGAGTCGATAGATCTGAACGAAGTCGTCAACTCGGATGGCGTGTTCGTTATCGACGCCGGTGGCGGTAGCGACAGCCTGGTCATCCATGGTTCATCAGGGACAGAGCGTCTGACCGCTCAACATGGACAAGCGATCGATCTCGAGAGTGACTTTGGTCACTTCCAATTCGATCAAGTGGAGAGCCTTGTCTTGAACGGTGGCGGCGGCAGCGACCGGACCACCCTTTTTGATTCGCCTGGAAATGACACGCTGACGACCACTGCGGACGAAGTCTCTTTGTCAGGAACCGGATTCGAGTGGCAGGTCAACGGCGTCTCACGCACCTTTGTGCACGCGACTGCCGGCGGAGAAGACATCGCATTCCTCCACGACAGTTCCGGTGACGACCAACTTCAAATTCGACCCGAGTTCACGTCGCTGCGATCGGGCGACACCTCTTCGCCCCTATCGGGAACATTTCGGCTGGCCTACGGATTCGATAAAGTCTTTGCCTATGGGGGTAGCGGCGGCAGTGACTCGATCGAGATCCGAGATTCGATCGGTGATGATGTGATTAGCCTGTCAACCTCACGCACCGTGGTAGCCGGGCCGGGCTATCACGTGACCGCGGTGGGCTTTGATGAGCTTTCTGCTCGAGGCGGTGGCGGAGGATCCGATGAAGTTCGGATCTACACGGATGCTTGGGCCGCTAGTGAGTCCGGCAGTAATTCTCTCGATGCAGAAACGGGAGAAGTGCGGTGGATTGATAGTTCGGGCAATGAAAAATTCGTACGCGGCTTCGAAAACACCTCCGCTATTGAGGGTGCGCAGGTCGTTCGCCTCGAACCTGGCTGGCGGCAGGGTTTGACGCAGCTAGAGCAAATAACGGCCGAGGAACCGCCACTAGAACTGCTTTCAGCCGACTGGGAAGAGCGACGAAATGCGGTCGGCCGGGCCCTTGAATGGTTCGGCGAAGAGGAAAGTTAGGGATTTTAGATAGGCAGCCTCGGTTGACTCAGGTGCCGCGATCCTTAAACTCCGCCCAAATTGCCAAGATTGGCATTGGTGGGTCGCTGTGTTGGTGACCTTCTTTCGAACGTTTTACGAATGAGATTTAGAAATGATCCGCACGATCATGGCCACCTGCGCCTTTGCAATCGCTTTGTCCACGATGGCCCCTACGGCTGACGCTGGCCTGTTTGGTTGCTTCAAGAAGAAGAGCTGCTGCGAGCCAGCTCCAACCTGCTGCCCTGAGCCTGCACCAGCTTGCGCTCCAGAGCCTGTCTGCGCTCCTGAGCCTGTCTGCTGCGAGCCAGCTCCTGCTCCGGAACCAGTTTGCTGCGAGCCAGCTCCTGCTCCTGCACCTTGCTGCGAACCAGCTCCCGCACCTGTGTGTGCACCAGAGCCAGTTTGCTGCGAGCCTGCTCCCGAGCCTTGCTGCCCTCCAAAGAAGAAGTGCTTCGGATTCCTGAAGAAGCTTTTCGCTAAGAAGCACTGTGGTTGCTAATCAGATCTTGGATGATCAATTGATCATCCATTAGGTAACCTGTGGGGATGGATCCCCGCAGAGTGGAAGTCGTGAAATCGTGGCCAGCAAGCGATTCCATGGTTCGAATAGCGATTCTCGCTTTTGCTGGTGAGGCAATATTCGTTTTGCCTTTCGTGATGGTGCGGCTGTTTCGCCCCACGCTGCTTCGTTTCTGGGACTTGAGTAACACCCAGGTCAACACTGCCATGTCGTTTTACGGCATCGTTGCGGTTGCTTGTTACCTATTCGGCGGACCTCTCGCCGATCGTTTTCGACCTCGCTGGTTGATGGCGACCGCCCTCTTGCTAACGGCCATTCTTGGTATCGGCATGACCCGTCAGCCCAGCGCGGATTTGCTAGGCATCATTTACGCTGGATTCGGCCTAACAACGATCTTGTTGTTCTGGTCCGCCATGCTTCGTGCCACGCACGAACTCGGTGGAATGGATCGCCGTGGGATTGCTTTTGGATTCCTAGACGGTGGACGCGGCCTCCTCGCCGCAATACTCGCCACTCTGTTGGTGATGCTACTTGACGCAGATTCTGTCGACAGCGTCGGGCTGATTATTTGGACGTGTGTTGGAACGACCGCCGCTGCCGGACTCGCCATCATTTTCACCTTTCGAAATTCGCCAGTTTCTAAACCACGCGAATCGCCCAAGCTTCAGTTCCAGCTAGGTCTCGTATGGGAAGTTCTCTCGCGACCGGCGGTTTGGATTCAAGGCGGTTTACTGATCTGTGCCTACATGGGTTACAAGTCGATTGACTATGTCGGTCTGTTCGGTCAGCAAGTTTATTCGCTCGACGAGGAATCGGCCGCCCGGTTGTCCACACTTGCTTTCTGGCTACGGCCGCCGGCAGCCCTCATCGCCGGTTGGGCGAGTGACAGGACCCACCCGTTCGCGATCCTCATCGGGGCATTTGCTGCCATGACTCTCGGTTGTGGCACGCTTGCCAGTGCTTCGACGCTCGGCGATCAACCAGGGATGTTGGGAACCCAAGCGGGGATATCCCTAATGCTGCTACTTGGTGTGATCACCACGGCTGCATCGGTCTATGCAATGAGAGGAATCTATTTCGCCGTTTTCGATCGCATCGAGATTCCCGCACCAGCGATCGGAACGGCAGCGGGTGTTGTCTCAATGGTCGGATTTCTCCCCGATGTCTTTTTCGGGCCGATCACCGGTTGGTGGATCGATGCTCACGGTGACGCGTTTGGATTTCGATGGTTTTTCATCGCCATGGCAGGCGTCGCCACGCTGGGAGCTGGATTGTGCGGGTTACAGTGGTTTTTCTGTAGCCGGTCTTCCGTGTCCGCTTGAAGGGAAAGAAGGCGACCCTTATCGGAAATCTGAGTTCAATCGTGTTCCCAACCGTTATGTCGGTCTCGAGAACATCGGGCCTTCTAAGGTGGAATTGAGGTGGATTGACGCTTAAACTGTCGATACGGACTGAGTTCCTCCTGCCGGGTGTAGCAGCCCAATTACGCCGCTGTTCACGCGGTCCCGCCCTTAAATACCATCACGTTGATTTGATTCGTTCGCTGCCATCGCGATCCTGGGTCGTTGTTGTCGTCTCGCTCTTTGTATTGGAAGCTCCAATTCATGCTGAGAGCGATACGGCCGAAGCTTGGCGTAAAGAAGGCTGGCCGATGATCCAAGAATTATGCTTGGATTGTCATAACGATGAATACCAGGAAGCGGAACTTAGTCTCTCAGGCTACGAGACCCTCGACGACATGAGAGGCAGCGAGGGTGCGATGCAACGCGTTCTCGAAATGGTCCGATTCGGTGCGATGCCTCCCGAGGACTACGCCCTTCCCACGGTCGATGAACGCAAACGTTTAACTGAGCTACTCGACCAATCGCTCTATTCCGTTTCGTGCGACTTGCGGCCGCGTCCAGGTAAGGTTACCGCGCGACGGCTCAATCGAGGTGAATACAACCGAACCGTCAGCGATCTATTTGGCTTCCCCATCGATGTCGCTAACAGGTTCCCTTCCGATGAAGTGGGTGCGGGCTTCGATAACAACGGTGATGTGTTGTCCTTGTCTCCGTTGATGATTGAAAAGTATCTCGAGGCAGCTGAAGACATCTCTCGACAAGTACTCATTGACCCAGAAACTCTGCCGCGAGTGGAAGCTCATCGGCCTAGCGACCAAATGATCGTGCACGGTCCTTCGGATTTTGGATCGTTCAACGGCCTGTTCTTCAACAACGAAACTTTGATCTGGGCCGAGTACGACATTCCCACATCCGGCGAATACCTGATCAAGGTAAGAGGCGGTCGTTCTTCGCAGAACGCAACGGACGAGTCTCTTGCCATCTACGATGAAGGCGGCGAACTAATTGTCTGCAAAGAGATCAACTATTACGGCGGTGGAGGCAGTAGTCAGTCTTTTGATTTCAAGCTAGACCTCAAGAAAGGTCAACGAAAGCTCTTCGTTCGTCTTGCCGACGACAACGATAAGAAAGCCTCGCTGGACGACAGCGTCGTCCGATCAGATCGGATCCAGATCTCCGAAGACGATCGACGGCTAGCCTATGAAAATGCGAAAAAGGTTCCCGTACCTAACCGTCGACTCAGCCGGGATGAGTTCCCGATCATGATTCGAAGTCTCGATGTCTTCGGTCCCACTCGCACTCCTGAGGAGCTACTGCCACCGTCGCAGTGGAAGATAATTCGAAAGACACCTCGTCATCGACGCGATCGGTGGTATGACGTCGAGCCAGCCGCCATTGAGTGCCTCAAGCCACTCATGCGTCGAGCATTCCGACGCCCCGTAGATGATGAAGAGGTAGAACGGTACGCGGGACTTGTGACGGGTGCGACTGAGCGTGGCGAATCGTTTTATCGAGGAATGCAGATTGCCGTTTCGGCCGTGCTCGTCTCACCAAGTTTTCTATTTCGTATCGAACATCCTCCCGAAGACGTAGCCGATGCAACGGAGCCGGTACCCCTGACATCTCATCAGCTTGCTTCGCGGCTCTCCTACTTCCTTTGGAGTAGCACACCGGACGAGTGGTTATTGAGTGAGGCTGACAAGGACAAGATTTCGGAAAAGAAGCTTCCATCGATCGTCCAAAGAATGCTCTCGAGCCCGAAGTCCGAATCGCTGGCAACCGAGTTTGCAACCCAATGGCTTGGTCTACGGAATCTTGATGTCCATGAAGCCGACACCTCACGTTTTGAGGCTTTTACGCCAACGCTGCGAAATGCGATGAAACGAGAAACCCAATTGGTTTTCGCCGAGGCTCTTAAAAACAACCTTCCCGTCGCCGATTTGCTCACGCTTGATCAGACTTTTGTCAATCAAGAGCTTGCCGATTTCTACGGCTTGGACTTTTCAGGCGAAGATGATTTCAAGAAAGTCTCGCTGAGTGATAGTTCGAGGCGAGGGATTCTTTCACACGCGGGAATCCTTACCTTCACAAGTAACCCCGATCGAACCTCGCCGGTTCAACGCGGCAAGTGGATCTTGGAGAATGTCCTTGGCACGCCACCGCCGGACCCACCTGCCGGAGTCCCCGAACTCGACGAGCCTGAAACGGCGCACGAGGGAGCTTCTCTTCGAGAGCAGCTTGAGATCCACCGCGCCGACCCCGCTTGTGCAGCATGCCATCGAGTAATGGATCAACTCGGGTTTGGCCTAGAAGCCTATGATGCGATCGGTCGCTTCCGCAACGATAAGCAGGACAACGCCGTGGATTCGAGCGGAGTGCTTCCCGGTGGTCGAGAGTTCGAGGGTCCGGCCGAGCTTGCTGAAGTACTTGGCAGGACTGAAGCGGCCGCATTCGCCAAAACATTCACCGAACGTTTGATGACATTTGCCCTCGGTAGAGAATTACGTCCATCGGACCGATGCGTGATCGATGCGGTTGTCGCGAAGACGGCCGACAACGGATTTCGGATGGCTGACATCGTTTCAGAGGTCGTGCTCAGTGAAACGTTTCGGTACTACGACTGGGAGCCAACCGAATTGACTGCCCAGAGAAACCAAACGGATGAAAATCCGAGGAGTGTTCAAAGATGACAATGAGTCTCAATCGAAGAACGTTGTTGCGTGGAGCGGGCGCCATCATGGGTCTGCCATTCCTGGAGTCGATGTCTTCGGCTTCAGAGATAGCCAGCTCACCCAGACGCATGGCCATGATTTTCTTCCCCAACGGTGCCATCATGCCATCGTGGAAGCCCGAGGTTGCTGGTGATCCGATTGATACACGCGACTGGAAGTTGTCACCAACGTTGATGCCTTTGTCGAAGCATCGCGAGAAAATCAACGTGATAGGCAACCTTGCACATGACAATGGACGATCGCATCGCGATGGTGCAGGCGACCACGCCCGATGTGCCTCGACTTATCTAACAGCGGCCCGACCGGTGAAAACCAGCGGCAACATTCGCCTTGGAATCAGTGTTGATCAGGTGGCTGCCGAACAGATCGGAAACAAGACCCGCTTGCCTTCGATTGAATTGGGTTTGGAGCCGAGCCGAAGCGGCGGTAGCTGCGATTCAGGCTATAGCTGTGCCTACTCTTCAAACATCTCTTGGCGCGATGAGCGTCGCCCCATGCCCAAAGAGATCACACCGCGAGCAGCGTTTGATCGCATGTTTGGTGGCGGCCAAGATAGCGAACGTGAACGTGACTTCCTCCGTCGCAGCATCCTTGACGTCGTCTCCTATGACGCCAAACGGCTCATAGGCAAAGTGGGCCCAACCGATCGGCGTAAACTCGATGAGTACTTCACCTCAGTGCGAGAGATCGAACAGCGAATCGCCAGGAGTGAGGAACTGGATCGACAGGCGATGCCCGACATCGAAGTGCCCTATGGTCGCGTGGAAACATTCCGCGAACATGTTCGACTAATGTACGATCTATTGACGATTGCGTTCGAGAGTGACGTCACTCGTGTGGCTACTTTCATGTTGGATAATGCTGGTGGTAACCGACGTTACACCGAGATTGGTGTCAAAGAAGCTCATCACCAAATGAGTCATCACCGAAACCGCGAAGACACCGTTGCAAAGATCCAACAAGTGGACCACTACCTGGTCGAGCACTTCAGCTATTTCCTCGATCAACTTGAAGCGAAGAAGGACGTCGCAGGACGATCGCTCCTTGACCAGTCAATGATCCTTTACGGCAGCGGTATCAGTGATGGGAACCGACACCGGCACGACGACCTCCCACTCGTGCTTGCAGGTGGAGCCGGCGGCGCTTGGCAAACCGGTCGTCACATCCGTCCCAGAGATGAAACACCGATGGGAAATCTCTTCCTTTCAATGCTCGACGCCATGGACACGCCCGCCGATTCAATCGGTGATAGCAGCGGAAGGCTTAACATTCTCTAGGCAAATCCTAGGATTCAACATCTGTAGGGCTCGTTGACGAACCCTTGAGATGCCGCCGAGGGAACGACCGAACGCACCCAAAGTTCCAAAAGCGGTCTCGCGTCCGTCTTCCGTTGATTCAATCCAGGCAAAGCGGCTGCCTGGGGGCTCGTTCTGGTTATGCGGATTGTGTCGAAGCCCTCCGTTCGCTTCCTACGGTTTCGATGCTGGTTCAGACCGGATTCTGGGGCTTCCCTCTCCGCAGCGCTGAAATCGTAACCTAGCTTTCGCTGGCGATGGTTGAATAACGCAGTTGTTTGCGCTTTCGGATCGCTTCCCATTTGTGGACCACCTTGGGCAAGTTGGCTGGAAGTGCCATGACGAACAGAATTTGCGAAAACGGCTCCGGCCGTGCGACGCTGCTGGGCACATTGTTGCCCTCGATCGCTGCCGCTGTCGCCTGCGTCGCGGCAACTCCAGCGACGAACTTTGGCGTGAGTTTGCTGGTCGATCAAAGCGGCCTCAAGGAAGACATTCAAGAATCCATTGCCCCGGAAACCACGCAAGAATTTCGCAATGAACCTATCACTCCCATCCCGGAGCCATCAGGTCTCGACTTCGACGAGGTAACGCTGGGAAGAGCGTTATTTCACGAGCCCGGATTATCGAGAACGGGGAGCATTGCCTGTGCGACCTGTCATTCGATTGAGGATGGAGGTGATGATGGACTGGCGTGCTCAGAAGGTGTCGACGGACGACAAGGCCTTATGAACTCGCCGACGGTATTGAATGCGGCGCTCAACTTTCGGCAGTTCTGGGATGGACGGGTCGGATCACTGGAAGAGCAAATCCCCGGTCCCATTCACCACCCAAACGAAATGGGCGCCGACTGGAATCACATCCTTGCATTCCTCAAAGCCACCCCGGGTTACCGTGATTGGTTCGACGGTGTCTACGAACATGGCATCACTGTTGAAAACGTGATCGACGCAATTGCCGAATACGAGAAGTCGCTACTGACTCCAGACTCTCCATTTGACCAATGGCTCAAGGGTGATGACGACGCCCTGACCGATCTACAGAAAAAGGGTTACGAACTCTTCAAAGAGAACCATTGCATTGGCTGCCACCAAGGAGTCAATGTCGGCGGCAACCTTTATGAACCCTTGGGCGTGATGGTCGACTACTTTCAAGTCGGTGACGAAGATGCGAAGCACCTAGGACGTTTTAACGTCACAGGTGACGAACGTGATAGGCATGTCTTCAAAGTACCTGGACTACGCAATGTAGCGGATACCGCCCCCTACTTTCATGATGGCTCAGCGACCAATCTCGAAGATGCCGTCCAAGCAATGTTCGATCACCAGCTTGGGATGCCAGCCGATTCATCCACAATTAAAGCTATCTGCGCTTTCCTCGAGAGTCTCTCCGCTCCAGCTTACGAGAGCCGAAAATGAAGATCACGACGATAGTCAATCTAGCGACTTTCAGCATCACCGCGTTCGTCATTGGCAGCTCCATCTTGGGGATCGCCGTTTCAGAAAGCGAGTTGATTGCTTCGGTTAAACACAATCTCCACAAGGCAAGAACGAATCAAATCTCACTAGCCAATGAGACGATGGCGTTCGTCAATAGTCAGTCAAGCAGCCAAGACACTCTCGTTAAACGATCTCGAACACTAAGCGAAGCAAATGATGATCTACGGGATTCGCTTGAGAAGGTCTCCGCATATCAAAATGAATTGATCCATTCGTCAAGGTTGGCGATTGCAGCATCAGAATCAGCCATTCGACAGGTCGATCGAATACGAGCACAGGATGCCGTCCTAAGCAACGTCAAAGTGACACTACCCAAACTATTGCGAAGCTTGCGGAATGAGGTCGGCGGAGACGGTAGCGTCGAATACGAGATCACTCAGTTCGCGGAGATCTTCGCCATCTTGGCTCGCACACCAAGCGACAAGGCCGACAAAGAATTGACTGACTTCCGCGGAAGTCTCCAAGCCTTGCTAAGTGCCGACCGCGAACCAGAAATTCGTCGCCAGATCAAACTCGCTATTGCTCAGATTGATAAAGTCCTTGCTTATCGACGATTTCAGCGAGACGAGTTTGAACGATATCTTGAGGACCGAGATGCACATGTGACAGCATCCGCGATCGCGGTCGCTCAAGAGTCGATGTGGAACGCAACGCAAGAACATCAACGTCATTTGCGTGACCTAACGGTTGCTTCTCTTGCACTAGTGGCCTTTGGCTGCGCGGGTTTATGGCAATTTCGAATCCAGTCGAAGCGTTTGAGAGCACTCAACGAAGAACTTGAATCTCGCGTCGAAACTCGTACGCGTGAGCTAGAGAAAGCAAGACGGCAGTCGGAAGCTCAGCTAAATGCTCTTGATCGGATACAGGGCCGCGTCGAATTCAATCTGTCGGGCCACATCACGGACGTCAACGAAAACTATCTACACACAACCGGATATGCAGCCAAAGAGGTAGTCGGCCAACACCACTACATTTTTGTGAGCAAAGAAGAGCGACACACACCCCGCTATCAAAGATTCTGGGACAGGCTCCGCTCCGGTGACTACCTCATTGGTGAGTACGAACGTATTGCAAAGGATGGCACATCTAGATGGATCAGAGCGACGTATTCTCCGGTTCTAAATGTATCGGGTCAGGTTGAAAAAATCGTCAAGTACGCAACGGACGTCACCGAACAGCGTGCGATCGAAGAAAAGGCAAAGGTAGCCCATCAACGCGTGGCCGACTTGGCCAACGTGATTCGCGAATCACCCAATGAAGTCTTCATATGTGATGCCGATACTTTCCAATTTGTTGAAGTCAATGAGGGCGCTGTGGAGGCGAGTGGCTTCACAGCAGAAGAATTAGCCATCATGACGCCACTTGACCTCAACCCAGAGGTCAACGACGAGGAATCGCTCCGAAAGCTCGTCAGCCCGCTCGTGACGGGTGAGAAAAAAGTGCTCGAATTCCCAACAACCCATCGACGCAAGAGTGGCGAAGACTACCCCGTCCAAATCTCATTGCATCGAACTGTATTCCATGGCAAAGACGTGTACGTTGCATTCGTTACTGACCTATCGGAGATGCGTCGTCTGGAAGACAAGTTGGCTCTCGCTCAAAAACTCGAATCGATTGGTCAAATGTCTGCCGGGATTGCTCACGAGATCAACACTCCCATGCAATTCGTCGGCGACAACATTGAATACTTGAATGACTGTTCGGATCGTCTCTTCAAGGTGGTTGATGGATACCACAGTATGCTCTCCGACGACTCGGCGCCGTCGAATTGGAACGATCGTCGAGACGCGATGCAGAAACTGACAAGGGATTGTCGCTTCGATCGAATTCGCGAGCAAATGCCCTTGGCGATCGAAGAGAGCCGAGAAGGTGTGCGGCGAACCGTCAAGATCGTTCAAGCCATGAAAGACTTCTCTCATCCTGGTACGAAGGAAAAATCCCCGTGCAGCCTAAACGATCTTATCGAAAGTACTGTTGCGATCTCGCAGAATCGTTGGAAGTACTCGGCGGAGCTCAAGATGGATCTCGATCAGAACTTGCCTGCTATTCCGATGCTCGCTTCAGAGATCAATCAAGTGCTCCTCAACTTGATCGTCAATGCGGGCGACGCGATCGCTGATCGATACGACAGCGAATCAGGTGAACTGGGAACCATCTCCGTTCGAACACGGGCTCTCGATGAATGGATAACAGTTGAAATCCAAGACAATGGATGTGGTATGCCGGAATCCATCAAGCAAAAGATCTTTGATCCATTTTTCACAACCAAAGAAGTTGGTAGAGGAACCGGGCAAGGGCTGGCGATCGCTCATGGGGTTGTCGTCAAGCAGCACGAAGGCGAGTTCATTGTTGAGTCAGAGGAAGGTGTTGGTACGACGTTCACAGTCAAGCTCCCACGTTGCGCCGAATCAGCTGACATCGAGATCTCAGCTCAATCCGATCTGGAAGAACTCGTCGTCCAGCCCTAGAAAAAACCGCCAAGAGAACTGACGCGACATGATCCACAAGTTGTTATTCGTCGACGACGAACCTTTGATCCTCAGGGTGATCGATCGCCTGTTCGGTGGAGAATATGATCTTGCGACAGCCGATGGCGGCAAAGCCGGACTCGAGAAGCTGATCAACCTGGGACCCTACTCGGTTGTGTTCACCGACATGAGAATGCCTCAAATGAGTGGCATCGAGTTCTTAAAGCAAGCACGTGAGATATCACCTGAGACAACCTATATCATGTTGACAGGGAACCAAGACCAAGAGACCGCAACTCTCGCGGCGCAGTGTCAGGTCTTCCGGTACCTCAACAAGCCCTGCCAACCGGATCAGATACGAATTGCAATCGACGACGCCATTCGACATTTTGAGTCAATCAGCGAACAGGCTGAGCCCAAAGACGTTGAGCCCAAAGCTGTGGGGTAGCGAGACGCGAACGCTGAGTCGCGATAGCTCCGTGGCCCTGGTCCATGAGGTCACGCAGAGCATTAATCTCCTGGCTAAGCCCTCCCCCGGTGCTGAAATGTCCGACGACGGCAAAGAGATGGACAGTTAGCCCCACCCCTTTGCCACAGTTCAAAAATGGCAAGGCTTCCGAGGCGGAAGACTTTGACCTAATGACGATTGGCTCGCCATTCATTTGGGAACCCACAGCGATGGGAAATGAGATCAACGAACGCTAACGCGAGTTCGACGTAGCCTCCATCAAGAAGGCGAAATCCCAAGAAAATTTGGCGATTTTGTGCAAGAACACGAAGTTTGTTGTCAACTAACGTTGGCCTTTCGTTCCCGATTCCAATTTGAGTGTACTGAATGAAACACACGTCAGCTCGCATTGTTTTTTTCCTCGGCTTGCTAATCACGGCCAATTTGCGAGCACAAACTCCTGTTTCGGAAGACGCGGTATCTTTCCTGCGGGAGTACTGTTTTGATTGCCACAGTGAAGGCGGTGCTTCGGGTGACTTGAATCTCGAGTCGCTGATTCTTCAGACGCCCCTCGTGAAGAACCGATCAAAGTGGATCAATGTCATTGAGCAAACGAGGAACCATGTGATGCCGCCGGAGGACGAGCGGCAACCGTCGCGCAGACAAAGAATGAAGCTCGTTACATCACTGAGAGAGGAGATCGACAACTTCGACTATAGCAAGATCCATTCGCCTGGCTATGAAGTCGCGCGACGATTGACCCATGAGGAGTATGACAACACGATCAGTGATCTCTTTGGTGTCAAGCTGAGCATTGCCAGTCGCTTTCCTTCAGAACTCGCGGGTGAGAGTGGCTTCAATAACAGTGGCAACACTTTGTTCATCCAGCCAATCCTAATGGAAAGATATATCTCGGCCGCGGATGAAATCACTGAAACACTCTTCCCTACGGATCCAGAAGACGTGAGTCAGACACTGGCATTCAAACGTTTGTTCTTCAGGAAGCCGCATTCATCGACCGAGGACGAAGAGGTCGCGAGGACTATTCTCAATCGCTTTGTCGGGCGTGCCTACCGAAGACCACTGAGCGCCCAAGAGCGATCGGAGATCGTGCAACGATATCGAAGCCATCGAAACCGGGACTTAAGTCATTACTCTGCAGTGCGAATAATTGTTCGCCAAACCCTATTCTCACGTGACATGCTGAGCATTTGCGGATTGGAAAAAATGCCACAACCACTGCACCAAATCCAGATTCAACCGGGGCTTAATGTAAAAAGGGCTTTTGCTG
>JBCCKZ010000023.1:0-18558 GCA_039027135.1 Planctomycetota bacterium | reverse complement strand
GGGGGTGACGACCGCAAAATCTTGGACTGAGGCGTTAATCGAAGGCGGAAAAGACCCTTCAACACCCGTCGCTTTGATTCGAAGGTGTTCTCTGCCGGATCAGCAAACGGCGCACTGTCGCCTGGATGAGGTGGCGGATCGATTGACGCCAGCCTCCAAATTCCGACCACCGGTTATTTCTATCATCGGACCCGTGACGCGTTTGGCTGAAACGATGGATTGGCTCAGTCGTCGACCTCTGCATGGCCAGACGATCCTTGTGACGCGACCAGCGGACAAGTCGGATGGATTGTCTGATCCTTTGCGTGAGCTCGGTGCCAATGTGATCGAACAGCCATTGATAGAGACTTCGTCGCTGGAGGACTTTGGGATTCTCGATCGAGCGATTGAGAATATGCCAGATTCGGACTGGTTGGTCTTTTGCAGTCCCACGGCGGTGAAGTACTGGGCTGATCGTTTGGCCGATTTGGGCTTGGATTCACGCTCGACGGCAGGATGTCGAATTGCCTGCATCGGAGTTTCGACACAGGCGGAACTCTGGAATCGATCGCGCTTAAAAGCAGACTTAGTTCCCACTGAACATACATCCGATCAATTGGCAGAAGAACTGGCAATGAAAGCTCCGGTGCGTGTTTCAGTTTTTCGTGCCAATCGTGGACGCGATGTGATTCGACCGAGACTCGAATCGATTGGAACGGAAGTCATTGAGGTAGCGGCTTATCTACATCGCAATGTACAAGCCATCGATGAATCGGTGAGAGCTGCGGTCCAAACGGGACGAATTGACTGGATTACGGTGACCAGCAGTGCGACAGCGGACCAATTGGATTATTTCTTTGGCAACGAACTCCAAAACGTAAAGCTTGCCGCTTTGTCATCTATCACCGCAGAGACGTTAGATCGTCGAGGTCACGAGGTCAGCGTCGTAGCTGACACTCACACCATGGCCGGTCTCGTCGATGCAATCGTAGCGTCGATGGCCGATGGAGACTGACGTCAAAACACAGCCTTGAAGCGTTCTCGAGCGAGTGACATACGGTGGTCTATTCTCTGACGTTTTGCGTTTGCCCTCCAAGCAAAGAACCACGTCTGACCGTTACGTCCAACGTTCAAAAGAATACACTTTGAACATCCGGCCCTATCTCCAACCGTCCCATTGATCATGTCGATTCCAAAACCCTACAAGCAGATGCATGTCGATTATCCGGAATTCATGCAGGCCTACGAGGCTTTCGGTAAAGCGGCCAAGGAATCTGGCCCCCTGAGTGAGCGTGAGGTCGCTCTGGTTAAAGTCGCCATTTCGATTGGTTCGGGTTTGGAAGGCGCCACTCACTCGCATTGTCGCAAAGCGCTTGAAGCGGGATGCTCGGCCGATGAACTCAGGCATGTGGCGCGAGTTTCCGCCCCGACTATTGGGTTCCCGACCATGATGCGGGCAAGATCATGGGTCGAAGACGTCGTTGGAGATGAGTAGGCATGATGGCGGCTCGGATGAAGGTCCCAGCCCTCGCATCTTAGGAGTCGTGCTCGCGGGTGGCCAATCTCAACGCATGGGATCTGACAAAGCCTCTCTGACGCATCCGATTGATGCTCGGTTGTCTTGGCTGGCGCACGCTATTGAGCAGGTCTCTCGTGTTACTAAAGCCACCATTGTTAGTGGTGAATCTCGGAACTCGATTGGCGTTCCATTCGTTTCGGATCACAGGTCTTTTGAAGGCAGTGGGCCCATGGGGGGTGTGATAACCACTCTCTTGTGGGCGAAGAAGCGAGACTACGCCGGATGCTTGTACCTCCCGGTCGACATGCCATTGGTCGACCACTTTTTACTGGAATCGATCATTGTGAACGCCAAACGCATCCCGAAGACATGTGTTGTGGCTCGATCAACCGGTTTGGATCCCTTGCTTGCGTATTATCCCGTTACACTAGTGGATGCACTGGAGATTTCTTGGAACCGAGATCATCGAAGCCTGCGTCGTTGGCTTGAGGATCAGTTCCTTGTGTCCGTCTTGGTTTCGCGCGAGAAGACTAGCAATGTCAACACACCGAAGGACTTGCATAAATTGCGATCGGTTCGGTGATTTAGAAGCGATTTGCGGTTTGGTTGAGGAGCAATGAAAGGCAACTCAACCACCGATTCATCGATTGACCAGGTCGAACCAGCGAGCGTGCTTTTGGTTGATGATTTGTCCTCGGGTCGCAGGACGCTAGCGACGTTGCTCGAGATGGAAGGTTATTTGGTTAGTCAGGCTGACTGTGGCGAGGCGGCGTTGATCGCTATTGAGGAAAGCAAACCGGACTATGTGTTGCTTGATATCGGGCTGCCTGACATGAGCGGATATGAAGTTGCATCGAGCTTGCGAAGCAATGTGGACATCGAACCAAAGCCGACCCTGATTGCATTAACGGGGCACTGCCAGCCGAGTGACATCCAACAAGCAATCGATGCGGGTTTTGATCACCATGTGACTAAGCCAATTGATATCAACAAGCTGCTAGGGGTCATGAAGGGCGAAAGCCAAAAAGCATGACGCTAAGTCTAGAAGCGAGTGGCAGTTTCTTTAACTCTCTTAAGGACGCTGTTATCGACACGACTCACTTCACGCCCTTTCGGGAGGGTCAATGCCAAGAGAAATCGAGTCACATACGAGCCTGCCCGGAGCCTCGACTCATTTCGCTGTTTTCAGCATCACGGCTCACGTCGCTACCCCGATGGTCCACGGTTCACTAGGCAATTAACGCCTCCACTTTACGCGCCGGTTCAACACCCGTGAGCTTTTGCTCGAGACCCTGGTAACGGTACGTGAACTTCTCGTGATCAAAGCCGATTAGATGCAATATCGTTGCGTGGAGATCACGAATGTGCACGGGATCTTTGGTGATGTTGTAACTGAAATCATCCGTCTCACCATGCACGACGCCTCCCTTGGCACCGCCACCAGCCATCCACATTGTGAAGCAACGCGGATGGTGATCGCGACCGTAGTTGGTCTCCGTTAACTTGCCTTGGGTGTAGACCGTACGACCAAATTCACCACCCCAAATGACCAGCGTGTCATCGAGCATGCCCTTTTGTTTCAAGTCTTCAAGCAACGCATAGCACGGTCGGTCGATGTCTTTGCACTGACTCGGCATACGCTTTGTGAGGTTGGAATGATGATCCCAGTTATTGTGGTAGACCTGGACAAACCGCACCCCTCGTTCGGCCAACCTTCGCGCCATCAGAGTCGTGTAGGCAAAGGAACCGGGTTTCTTGGCTTCTTCGCCGTATAGCTCAAAAGTTGAGTCGGGTTCGGCATCGATGTCGGTTAGCTCGGGCACGCTGGCTTGCATACGATAAGCCATCTCGTACTGCTTGATACGAGTCTGAGTCTCGGGATCGTGATGTCGAGCGTAGCCAAGATCGTTGAGACGATTAAGCGAATCGATGGACTGCTTACGAATTGAATCGGGGACACCTGGCGGGTTATTGATATACAAAATCGGATCACCGCTACTTCGGAAGCTGACGCCAGCATGTTGTCCGGGCAAGAATCCGGCACTCCAGAGCCGCGACGCGATGGCCTGTTCCTGTTCACGATTCGTTGGCGTAGCGACTAGCACGACAAAGGCCGGTAAATCTTCGTTCATGGTTCCTAGGCCGTACGAGGCCCAAGAACCGAGGCATGGCTTTCCAAAGACTTGGTTGCCGGTCTGCAAAGCCGCGATGGCGGGTTCGTGGTTGATGGCCTCAGTGTGCATCGATCGAATCCAGCAGATCTCATCGGCCTTCTTCGAGAGATTCGGCAATAACTCTTTGTTGAGCCACATGCCGCAATCACCGAATTGCTCGAAGTTGTAGATGCTCGGTGAAATCGGGAAACGAGCCTGCCCCGAGGTCATTGTCGTGAGACGTTGTCCATTTCGAATCGACTCGGGAAGATCCTTGTCGAACATTTCCTTCATCTTGGGCTTATAGTCAAACAAGTCCATCTGGCTTGGTCCGCCGACCATATGTAGATAGATGACTCGCTTGGCCTTGGGTGCGTGATGTAGTGGCATCTCGCCAAGGCTCTCGATCATCGGGTCTCCCGAGCCGTGGGCCATCGAGGAGCCAAGCAACGATGACAAGGCTGTCATACCAAGTAATGATCCACCACGCGCAAAGAAATCACGGCGTGATGCCCACAAAGAATCCCGCACCTGATTCGGCGACGCGTGATGGAGAGCGTGAAGTAACTGAGCTTTCATATTACGACTCATTTGCAAAGCACCTCATCAAGATTCATGAGTTGGTTGGCCACCATGGTCCACGCGGCCAAGGTACTTGGTTCAAGTTGTTCGTTGGTGGGTGTCACACCGACAGCAATGAGTGCCGCAGCGTCTTTGGGATGTTTGCTGTAGTGATCTAGATAAGTACTAAAGCTCTCCTCAATGATTGACGATTCCGCGGGACCAAGTGGACGTGCGAGCAATCTTTCGCCCATCACACCAGCGATTGATTGAGGATCTGAGTTTTCGAATCCACCGAGATCTTCAACAACGGTTGTCGCCAACACGCGAGCTGCCTCAACAAAAGTTTCATCGTTAAGGGCAACGAGAGCTTGCAGCGGTGTGTTCGTGCGTTCTCGTCGAACGGTGCAGTTTTCGCGATTGGGCGCACCAAAGGTCTCCATGTTGGGAGGTGGTGCCATTCGTTTCCAAAA
Organism: Planctomycetota bacterium; assembly: GCA_039027135.1. Classification (GTDB taxonomy): domain Bacteria; phylum Planctomycetota; class Planctomycetia; order Pirellulales; family Pirellulaceae; genus Rubripirellula. Next base: position 13,873 of record JBCCKZ010000023.1, on the reverse strand, counting down.
GTTGTAAAGCGTTCGACGATGGAGGTCTTCGCCGATGCTTTCGACGTAGTTGCGTGTGTCTCCACCTGGTAAACCCACGATGCTCCAAATGTCGCTGGGCTGATAGGGCTTCACCCCAGGTCCATACATCTTGCGAGACAACAAGCCGCTCACTTCCAATGCTTGATCACGAATCATTTCCGCATCCATCCGGAATCGCGGCCCACGCGAGACCAATGCATTGGTTGGGTCAATGTTGATCTTTTCAGGTGTCGCAATGGCTGCCTGACGATAGGTTTGGCTTGTGAAAATGTTCTTGAAGAAAGCTTGGACGTCCCATCCGCTGTTCACAAAATCTAAAGCCAGGTGATCCAACAACGCTTGATTGGAGGGCAGGGAGCCCGTCACGCCAAAGTCATCAGGCGTTTCAACAATTCCGCGTCCGAAGACCTCCTGCCAAAACCGATTGACGGTCACCCGTGCAGTCAGTGGATTACTGGGATCAACCACCCAGCGAGCCAGTCCAAGCCGATTCTTGGGCGCGTCATCCGGCATCGAATGCAATGCCGATGGTGTATTGGCCAAGACTTCATCACCTGGATTGTCGTACTCACCACGCATCAGCATGTTGGTCTTGGCAGGTCCTTTCTTCTCACGCGCGATATGGGTGATCGGGCTGCGAGAGATGATGTCGCCACGCTGTGCCTCTAGGTCCGCAAGATCAAGGTGCACGCCACTGGTGTCTTGATGGACAAAACGGATGTAAAAATCGCGAATCGTGTTGGTCGCCTTCTTGTCTTCTTTATTCGTTGCAAGAGCCGACACCACTCGCTCGATCGTTGCCGCTCGGAGAGCTGCCCAAGGCGATAAAATGCGATGAGACAACTGAACCTCGCGAATCCGCCCCTCGAAACCACCTAAGCCTTCCCGATTGCCGATCCGCAGAGGATTGTTGATCACCGCCGGGTCTTTAAGTGTCTTTAGTGAATCTTGAATGGTGTCAAGCGACGATGGTTTACCATCGACGAACAATCTCAATCCGCTTGCCCGGTGCGAACCGTCGTAGGTCAACGTGATGTGATTCCATCGATTAGCGTTGAGGATCTGTCCCTGAGAACGAACTTCCACGGCCTTTTTGTTGCTACCTCGTATGGTTAGATGCAGCTGGCGTTTCCGCGTCCAAATTTCCCAACCTTGGTGTTCTTTTGCAGGATCTGATTGCGAGAGAACCGTTCTTGTACCGAAATTGGAGTACGGTTTGATCCACAAAGAGATGCTGAAGGGTTGGCTTGTGTCGGTATGGGGAAGATCGATTGCTTCGATGCTGTCGTCTTTCGTGAACTCCACGGCGCCCCTGGTCGATGGCAGTTCCTTGTCGTTGATCTTGAACTTTGGATCACCGTGGGGAACCAGCGAGACTTGATCCGACCAAAGGCCTGATCGCGTTTCGCGTTCATTCAGATCAAGCGGCAGAAGGATCCCTGGTTCAACGGACTCAGATTCAATCGCGATGGAATCAGTGGAGGTGAGAGATTCGCGAGTCAGCGTCTCTCGCCACTTTGGTAAATCTTCGCGAGCCCTTGGAGCAAACTCGGCGACCTTTGATTTGAGATTGGCGATTTGATCTTCAATCGACTGGAGGCTCGAAGCATCCTCGGTGAGGGGGACAACCATGGTGGGACCCTTGCCCGCCTTGTGATTGCCATCGTGAGAGGGATGCTCAATGTTCCGGAAGAACGCCGCCAGCGAGTAGTAGTCTTTCATCGAAAACTGATCGAACTTGTGGTCATGACACTGAGCACAATTCGTCGTTAGCCCCAAGAAAACCCATCCAAAGGTTTGCACGCGGTCTGCTGCGTAGATCGCCAGATTTTCATCAGCGATGGTTCCACCTTCGTTAGTGGTCATGTTGCAACGAAGGAATCCAGTTGCGATCAACTGGTCTTCAGTAGGCTCTTCAAGGAGGTCGCCCGCCAGTTGCTCGACATAGAACTCATCAAAGGGTTGATTGGAGTTGAACGAACGAATGACCCAATCGCGGTACGGGTGCATTTCACGATAGTTATCGAAGTGCATCCCGTGAGTGTCCGCGTATCGCGCGGCGTCGAGCCAGTAGCGTGCACGATGTTCGCCGTAGCTCGGCTGTTGCATCAAGCGATCGACCCATTCTTCAACTGCGACTTCGGCATCGCGAGCGTAGTCGATCTCGAACGCTGCGGCGTCGGTCGGTTTAGGAGGAAGTCCGGTGATGTCCAAGTGCAAACGACGAAACAACCGATTGGGATCAGCCGGGTCAGCTGGCTTTAGTCCCTCTTGGCTGAGACGGGTATGAACATGGCGATCGATGAGGTTTTTGTTCCAATGCTTATCTTCAACCTCATCGAGCTCAGTCGTTTTGGGTGGTTCGAGCGACCAGTGATTTTCATAAATGGCACCCACGTCGATCCAACGAACCAATAGTTCTTTTTGCTCCTTTGAAAGTACTTTGTGAGACTCCGGCGGAGGCATGATGAGATCTGGATCTTCTTCATACAGCCGTACAACTAACTCGCTTTCGTCGGACTCGTTGGGAACGATAACGCCGAAGTCGATCGCGTCGTCAGGAATGTCCAATCGAAGGTCTGCAGCCCTCGATTCTTCATCCGTTCCGTGACAGGCGAAGCAATATTCCGCCAGGATCGGTTTGATATCCCGGTTGTATTCGAGTGGTCCGTCGGCTGCCTTCTTGGCGAGAGCCGGTCCGACTTTTGTCTGACCACTTGAAGACGCCGAAGCTGGATCGGGGGATTCGGGGCTGACGGCATGAAGCAGGCCAGCGGGAATCGACGAGGCGATGAATAACATCGCCGCGCGCAAGCACTGATTGAGCATGGGAATGGGTGATGATCGACGAATTTTGGTGCAAACAAAAACTCGTGGGTAGCCAAACAATGCTATTGCTAGCTTTGTTCCGCAGACCTCGCGTCACACCGTGAATATTCTTGGCGGGCGGTGCGATTCGTTCGTCCCGCTCTGCCGAAAACACTCTTCGGTTGAGTAAGACGGTTTGGTCGATCCCAGAACCGACGATGAAAACCTTGAGGGTTTCATCGACGCCGGTATTCTAACCGATATCGGTCGTTTTTCACCACTTATTTACCACTAGCTGTTATTCATTGCTGTCGTGACAGGAAATTCGCTTCAACTTCCGGCTTTGCGGATTGGTGACTTAGTCATTGATCCACCAATCCTGCAGGCGCCGATGGCTGGTTTTACCAATGCTGCATTCCGCGAGATTGTGCGTGGATTTGGTGGTGCGGGATTGCTGGCCACCGAAATGGTCAACGCTCGCGGATTCGTTTGGCTCGATGAGAACGAAGCCGAGCACCCCGACCGTTTGTGGGGTGTGGCCGGTGAAGCTCGTCCGCTGGCTGTTCAGATCTGGGACAACGATCCTGAGACCATGGCCAAAGTGGGGCGGCGGCTAGTGGGGGAATATGGTGTCTCGGTGGTCGACATCAATTTTGGTTGCCCGGTAAAGCAAGTGACCGAGAAGGCTCACTCGGGCAGTTATCTGTTGCGCGAACCCAATCGCATGCATGCCATCATTTCGCGGCTGGTTGAAGCCTGTTCGCCAACACCGGTAACAGCAAAGATCCGTCTTGGATGCTCTCCCAATAACATCAACGCCAACGAGATTGCACGAGTCGTTGAAGAGGCGGGTGCGGCGGCGCTTACCGTTCATGGACGGACGGCAAAGGACATGTTCCGAGGACACGCGGACTGGGACCGCATCAGCGAGATCAAACAACATCTTCGAAACATCCCATTGATTGGTAATGGTGATCTCGACAGTCCCGAAAAGGTCTATCACGCCTTCAAGACTTACGATGTCGATGGTGTCATGATCGCTCGGGCATGCTTGGGAAGACCATGGTTGTTTTCACAAGCGGCAGCAGCGGTTCGGGGGGAACCGATTCCACCGGAACCATCGCTGTCGGAGCAGCGAGATGTGATGCTAAAGCACTATGATCTCGTGGTGGATCGCTTTGGCGTGGAGAAGGGCACTGTATTGATGAGAAAATACGCCTGTTGTTACGCCCAAGGCAAATTTGGTGCGAGATACTTTCGAACCCATGTTGCCAAGGTTAGCACGCCAGAAGAGTTCTACTCGGTTGTGGAAGAGTATTTCCCGGTTGCGGATCCAAAGGCTGCTGTCGCCACATAGACTCGAAAACACATACGTCGTTTACGTCGAATAGGTCTTATACCGTCACGGAGGTAACGCTCATGGAAAACGGATTCATACCCAAACACGGTGGCTACCAGGATCTCCTTTCTTACCGTAAGTCGGTGATCGTTTACGACATCACTGTCGTGTTCTGCAGACGATTATTAGGCTCATTTGATCGTACTGTTGATCAAATGATTCAGGCGGCAAGAAGCGGGAAGCAAAACATCATCGAAGGCTCGATGGCCTCTGGGACGAGTAAAGAGACGGAAATCAAATTAACCGGCGTGGCTCGTGCGAGCCTTGAGGAATTGCTTGAAGACTATCGAGATCATCTGCGTAGTCAACGAAAACTGATTTGGCATAAAGACTCTGATGAAGCCTAATTTATCAGGAATCGCGGCGGGCGGCTTGGTTGCGACGAGACGTTTGAGCACTATCGGCAGTATGCCGAGACCCACTCGAGCGATGTGGTTGCTAGTATTGCGATTTGTTTGGTGCATCAGACGAACTACTTGTTGGACTGCCAGATTCGCAAACTTGAGGAAGCGTTCGTAAATGAGGGCGGCCTACGTGAACGGATGCACAAAGCGAGGAAGGAGCATCGCGGATGGTGACGAGTAGTCAGTTAAGCGCGGTCGATAGGACGGAGTAGACCTATAGGACGTAGGCACCAGAACCAGCCCTACGACAACAATCCCTCGACCACTGTTGGTTCATTACTCGGACCGATCAGACGTTGATTGAGCCCCTGATGCAGATAACTCAGCTTATGAGCGTTGAGCCCCATCGCCTCAAGCAGAGTTGCTTGGAAGTCGTGAACATCAACACCGTCACTGACTACCTTCCAACCCAGTTCATCCGTCTCGCCATGAACATGCCCGCGTTTAAAACTACCGCCGGCGACCCACATGCTAAAGCAGTCAGGATGATGGTCTCTTCCCAAGAATTTCAAGGTTCCGTTGCGTGCTTCGACCATTGGTGTGCGTCCGAATTCACCCCCAAAAACGACAATCGTGTCGTCCAACATTCCGCGTTGCTTTAGATCCGCTAGCAAAGCACCAATGGGTTGATCCGTCTGCTTGCACTTCTTGACTAATTGAGTCTGGATGTCGTCATGTGCGGCCGTTCCGTGAATATCCCAGCCCCAATCGAAAAGCTGAACAAAACGCACGCCCTGTTCCACGAGTCTTCGAGCTAAGAGACAGTTGTTGGCAAAGGAAGCGGCACCGGGCTTGGCACCATACGCATCCAGAGTCGATTGGCTCTCGCGGCTGATGTCCATGACTTCAGGAACAGCTGTTTGCATTCGGAACGCGAGCTCATATTGACGCATACGAGTGAGCGTTTCTGGATCGCGAAATAGCTGGTGCTCGCGCTCGTTCAATTGAGATAGGGCGTCCAAACTAGCTCGTCTGATATCGCGAGACATACCCGGTGGATTATTCACGTAGAGAATCGGATCTCCTTCACCACGACATTGAACGCCCTGATAAACACTCGGAAGATAACCACTGCCCCAAAGACTCTTGCCAGCCGACGGAATCTTGCCGCCTGAAACCATCACGTTGAATGCGGGAAGATCCTGATTGTCGCTTCCCAGTCCGTAGGCGGCCCAAGCCCCCAAAGATCCGCCGCCGAACTGGGCTGAACCGGTGTGGAGTAACAACTGGGCCGGTGCGTGATTGAACTGGTCGGTGTGCATCGAGCGAATCAGACAAATGTCGTCAGCGTGCTCGCCAATCAACGGAAGTTTGTCACAAAGTTCCATGCCGCATTCACCGCGTCGCTCAAACTCAAAACCCGGAGCCAGGAGTTTCGGACGGCCTTTGATGAAGGCGAACTTCTTTCCCGCGAGGAGTTCTTCCGGGCACTCTTGTAGATGTCGCTTATTTAATTCCGGCTTGAAGTCGAAGAGTTCGTGTTGTGGCGGAGAACCCGCCATGTGCAAATAGATGACCTGTTTGGGTCGGTGCGTTGATCGCCAATTTGAATTCGAAGACGCGTTTGCATGTTTGTCAGATAGGAGGCCACCGGCGAGCGCCGCGGAAGCCAAAGACATTGACGAACGATTGAGAAAGTGTCGCCGAGTCTGAATTCTCGCGGATGTCTCAATGAGTTCACGCTGGAGCGAAGATTGGTATTTGGGTGAGCTTCTCGACATGGGATCTCCTAATTGTTCAAGAAACCATCTAGGTTCAAAATCACATTGGCAACGACCGTCATCGCGGCGTGATCGATTGATTGAGCATCTTGGCCAGCGCTTAATCCTTGATTGAGTCCAAGCATTTCCATGGCGTCTTTGGGATTCGTTTGGTAATCCTTGTGAACGTCCTTGAAGAGCTCCCGGAGGACAGCAACTTGGTTTTCATCGGGCTCCACGAAGAGTACGCGACGAAGTCCCATGCGTAGGCCGTTCTCTAGATCTTCTTGTTGAATCATCAAATCGGCGACTCTTCTGGCGGCCTCAATGAAAGTGACATCATTGAGCGTCATAAACGATTGAAGTGGAGTGTTCGTCCGTAATCGACGCATGTTGCAGACTTCACGCGTGGCCATGTCGAATGTCGAGAACAGCGGATGAGGCGAGCTTCGTTTCAAGAACGTATAGATGGCTCGGCGGTATCGATCTTCTCCCTTACTTTCGTGCCAGACGGTTGCACCTTTAAAGGCGTTTGCGACCTCGCGAATTGGGTTTGGGGGGTAAACTGGCGGACCGTGCATCTTGCGGGAAATCAAGCCAGATACCGCCAGGGCTTGATCGCGAACGACCTCAGCTGACAAACGCACCCGAGGCCCTCGCCAAAGTAGACGGTTGCTCGGATCGATCTTCATGGCCGATTCCCGAATGGCTTGCGATTGTTTGTAGGTGTCAGAAGTCACAATCGTTTCAAGCAGCCTCTCAACGCTCCAGTCGGATTGAAAGTCCGCCGCGAGGTAATCCAATAGTTTTGGATGGGATGGAGGTGTCCCCTGTGTGCCAAAGTCTTCTTCGGTTTCGACCAAGCCCACACCCATGAGGCGGGCCCAATACCGGTTTACGGCAACGCGAGCTGTCAGTGGATTAGCCGGATCGAACATCCACCGAGTCAGTCCCAGTCGGTCATTGCGGAATGATCGACCATTGATTTGGAATGTTTTCGGGAAATGGGCTTCGACTTGTTCTCCGGGGCTTCGAAAGTTGCCACGCAAATTGACGAAGGTTTGTCGTTGTTTGTTGGTCGGCAAACGCTTCATGATCGGGACTTTGAACGTCGCGTCGAGACGAGACTGAAGTGCTTTGCGATGCGTCAGTAGTTTGGTAGCCCGGTCCGAATTGAGCGAGGCTACTTGGATATCAATTAGCTCGATGGTTGCCAGCCATCCCTCGCGAGTTGCCTGGTTGTCATGTTTGGGGATTGCCATCGTTGGCGAATCGTCACGACGGTCCGCATCGGCGGATTGATTGAAATAGTCCAGCAGTCCGTAGTATTCATGCTGGCTGATAGGGTCGTATTTGTGCGAATGGCACTCGGCGCATCGAACCGTCAGTCCCATCCAAGCGTTGATGGTTGTGCTAAGGCGATCCTTGACCGCGATGGTGCGAAACTCTTCGTCGTCCGTTCCACCCTCGTTGTTGTTGAGCGTGTTGCGATGGAAAGCCGTTGCGAGGATTTGATCGGAGGTCGCATCAGGGAGCAGGTCACCTGCGATCATCTCCAATGCCAGCTGACGATAAGAAGTGTGTTTGCCGATGGCTTGAATGAGCCAATCACGCCAGGGCCAAATATCACGATTCTCATCGCCGGCATAGCCGACCGTATCAGCGTAGCGAGCGATATCAAGCCACATAGCTGCCCAATGCTCGCCATAGGCTTTGCTCTTAAGCAGCTCTTGGACGACGAGTCGATATGAAGCCGCATCGAGGGTCCTAAGGTAGGCATCGATCGCTTCGCGGACAGGTTGCTCATGACCAATTGGTGGTAAACCAGTCAAGTCCAGACTAAGCCTGCGAGCCAAAGCACGCGGCTGAGCGGGTGGGTTGGGCTTGATACCAACTTGCTGCAATCGGTGTCGAACAAAGGCGTCGATGGGATGGTTTGGACGATTGTCCACGTCATCATTTATAGGAATCCTTGGTGAACTGATCGGGGCAAATGACCAGTGCTGTTGGTAGTCGCCACCCTCTTTGATCCACCTCTTGAGTACTTTGATCTCTTCTTTCGAAAGGGCTTCGGCATGCTCGGTTGGCGGCATGCGAAGGTCTTCGTCATCGGTTTCGATGCGAAGGATCAGCTCACTTTCATCGGGTTCGCCCGGTACGAGCGCTGAGTACCCACCAAAGTCCTCTGTGGCACCTTCAAACGTGTCGAGCCTTAAATCCGCTTGACGATCAGCCTCATCGGGGCCGTGGCAGGCGATGCAATGCCGAGAGAGGATCGGTCGGACATCGCGATTGAACTCGATGTCGCTAGCTTGGGCTCGACGTGTTGAAACGTAAGCGAAAAAGCCCAACACCAGCATCAACGCGCTGGTCAACGATTGCCATTGGGATCGACAATAAAACGATTTTTGCATGGGCGGGCGATACGAATGACGTGGGCGGGAACAGTCGAATCACATGATCGGTGGGGCTCTATATTGTAGCCACTGGTAGTCCAACCGTAGTGGAAGCGGACGGGCTACCCACTTCATTGCGCAATCTGTATCTAACGCCGTATTCAAGGGCGTACCAAGTCGCAGGTCCGATGGTGGCACCGTTTCGCTACTCGAGGATTCGTACGCTCCCCTTTCGGCAAAAGACCTCTTTTGGCAGCGAAAGCTTACGTAGCTCGTCCCCGTAGCGCTCGCAAATAATCTGGAAAGCCCTGCATGTCGCCGGGCAGTTCGATCGAATCGGTTTGAGGTCCGATGATCAGGGGACCGTCATTGGGATCCGAAGGTTGAATGCCGTGGCTTCCTCGAACGAGCGAATTATCAAGCGGAATGACGTCCATTTTGTATCTCAGCCCAAGCTTCTTCTGAGCCAACCTGGCCGCCGCCCGAAGCTTGCTGGTCATGAATAGTTCGCGAGGGTCATACCCCGGCTTGCGGTGAATATCGACGGTGGGCGCGAAATCCGGAGCCTGGCTTTCATCAAGCCAATAGTCGTATGCGAACCAGGCGTTGTGATTGGAGAGAGCGATTAATTCGCCTGAGCGTGGGTGGTCCAAAGACAATTCGCCGGGATCAACCACCGCGTCCACCCCTTCAACGTCTTGGAGTCGTTTTTGAACTGGTTCGCGATCTTCAGGTTTAGGGACATAGATGTGAGCCACCTGGTGATCGACGACGGCAAAAGCACGGCTTTCACCGGGCATCAGCATTTCGCCAAAGGGACCACTTCGTACAGAAAGGTATCCAGCTTTGCGAAGCTCCCGATTCAAGCAAACAGCTCGATTCACTTTCACGAGGCCATACTCCGACACGATCACAATGTGCGCGTTAACGGATTGTGCCGCCTCAATAACATGACTCAAGCACTTATCGACTTCACGAACTCGATCGGGGTTGTGATCGTCAAATCGTTGAAAGTCGTAGTCCAAGTGAGGTAAGTAGACGAGTGTCAGCTCTGGTGTTTTTGTTTGGATCACGCGAGCTGACGCACGAGCGATCCAGTCGCTGCAGGGAAGCCCCGCTCCAGGACCCCAAAAAGTGAAGAAGGGGAATGGTCCGAGATGCTCTTCGAGATCGCATCCGGTGTGATCCAGGATCCCAAAGACTTTGGATCCATCGCAACCGTAGTGAGGTTTTGGTGTGGCGGAATATTTGGAGGCGGATGACTGATTGAACCACCAGAACATGCGAGCCGTCTCAAACTGCTCATCGATCATGGGGGCTTGGACGAGCGAGGCGGCTTGTTGCCAGAACCGAATCTCCTCGGTGTCACGATAGAACCATCCATTTCCAACAACGCCATGCACCCGAGGTGGTTGGCCCGTCAGCATGGAGGCTTGCGAGGTGCATGTCACCGCGGGCACGGGACTGGACCAAGCACGATGAGCATGCCCGAGGTTTTTGATGTGCTCAGCGTGATCAAGCAAATGGGGTGTCAGCCCCACCACGTTGATGACGACGATGGGGCGGGAACTACCCATCGAATCGCTTGATTTCACCCGATTTCACTCGGCCCCAATAGTCATCCAGACGTCGTTTGATCAAGCCGCTCATGAGAAACACGCCCAGCAGGTTCGGAAAACTCATTCCCAGGATCATCAAGTCGCTGAAGTCGAGGATGTTCCCTCGAGTGACAACGCTGCCCAGAAAAGTAAAGAGCAAGAACAACAACTTGTAGATGATTGAGCTCGACTCGCCGAACAGATTCACGAAACTGCGTTCACCGTAGTACGACCAACTGATGCAGGTTGAATAGGCGAACAACACAACGGCGGCGTAAAGAATGTACTTGAACCATGTCGTTCCACCGACCTCAAAGGCATGAAGCGTGACTGCTGCGCCTTGGCTAGCGGCGATGGCATCGGCTGTTTCAGGTGCCTTGTAGGCTCCGGTCACGATCACCACCAGTGCGGTGATGGTGCAAACAACCACGGTATCAATGAATGGTTCCAGTAGAGCAACGATGCCTTCGCTGATCGGTTCGTCCGTTTTCGCTGCGGAGTGGGCGATCGCTGCTGAACCAACACCGGCCTCGTTGCTGAAAACGGCTCTTCGAACGCCTAAGACAAGAACGCCCAGGAATCCACCATAAGCGGCATCGGGCGTGAACGCCTCGGTAATGATCTTTCCAAAAGCGGCAGGCACAGCGGATGCGTTGACGAGCAAGATGTAGAGACACGCGAGCACGTAAAGCACACACATGACCGGAACGATCTTGCCAGCGACCGCGCCAATGCTTTTGATACCACCAATGATGACCACGCCAACGGCGACAGCCATCACCAGACCATAAATCCAGGGTTGCGTTTGAAGCACGGGAATCTCGGAATTGATGACCTCAAGTGATTGTCCGATTTGGAACGCATTGCCTCCGCCGAAGCTGGCACCGATGCAGAGAACCATGAAGAGCACCGAAAGAACCTTCCCCAGCGGTCCCAGGCCCATTTCCGCCAATCCAACGCGGAGGTATCTCATCGGGCCGCCGAGAGTGTTCCCATTCTTGTCGGTGGTCCGATAAATCTGACCGAGCGAGCATTCGGCGAATTTGGCAGACATCCCCAAGAGACCGACGACGATTAGCCAGAAACAGGCACCTGGCCCTCCCGCTCCAATCGCAATGGCCACGCCAGCGATATTACCCAGTCCCACCGTCGCCGAGAGTGCCGCCGCCAACGCCTGGAAGTGGGAAACTTCACCGTCTCCCTCGCCAGGTTTGTCGTAGACCCCGCGGACCAGAGCGATAGCATGCCGAAATGCACGAATGTTGATGAAGCCCATCCGCAGCGTGAGGAATAAAGCGCCTGCGAAAAGCCAGAAAACGACAAAGGGAACGCCGATTCCAAAATCGAAAAAGATGGCTTTGGCTAGCGGGCCAACCAGATAGGTCCCGAATGCCTCATCGACCTGCTGCATCCAGCCTGATTCGTCCACGGGATCCGCGTCCTGAGCGGAGGCGGGTGCCGCGAATGCCGCCGCGAATCCGACAAGCAGAGTCAGGAGTGCCAAGTGGCGACCAGTATTCCGAAGCATATCGAGTCAAACCAAGCGTTTAGCGTGCGATGCAGAAAACGCACAAGATACCAACCCACACGACCATGGGGGCCAGGGGGGACATGGGTTCGAGCACCGAGACCTGTGCTCAAGCACCGAGACCTGTGCTCAAGCATCCAAGCCCTCGAATGTGTTTTTTCGGGCTTCGTGATGAGCGAATCACTAGAAGTGGCCCTCGATCCCGAAGTTGAGCCTTTTCTGTTCGCTCGTTTAGAGAATAATCGCCTACTGAAGAGGGCGAGATTGGTTAGGGGCGGGCTCGAACCGCCGACACCGGCCTTTTCAGGGCCGTGCTCTACCAACTGAGCTACCTAACCGATACTTCGGGTCGCGGATGGTAGGCTATCATGGAACCCACCGTCAATGGTTCGTCTAATCACACTATTTCGGCCGATGCGAAACACCGTATTGAACTTCCTTCGATTCGTCTCCGCGATGGCGGCGATCCTTCTGGCGATGGCGGGTTCGCCAGTCGCTAATGCTTACACGCCGACCGATCCGGCCGTCAAAAAAATGATTGACGGGGGAATCGCCTATCTCGAAAAAGAGAATGGCGATGCGGCATTTGGCTCGCGGGGATCACCAGAGCTCATTCTGGCTGCCTATGCCCACTACAAGGTTCGTCACGACGAGTCTCACCCGGTGATTCAGAACGGGCTCAAGCACGCTCGTTACTTCATAAGCCAAATTGATGGCAAGAATCGTCCGCAGCAGTCTTCCGGGAATTACATCTATACCGTTGCCGCATTGTTGATGGCCGAGCTCGATCCGGTCGGTTTCAAAGCGGAATGCGAGAGAATCGCCGGATCGCTACTTGCCGGACAGGCCTCGCACGGTGGTTTTACCTATCCGGGCCAGAAGGACGGTGACGTCTCGCAGACGCAGTATGTGGCCCTGGCGATCTGGACACTCGACCGGACAGGCATTCCGCTGAATTATCAGTCGGTAGCGAAGACCGGCGAGTTCATCATGCGAGTTCAGGATATCACGGGTACCTGGCCCTACACGGCCGAGATTCCACCGCCTGGTCGTGGGTTGATCAGGCAAGAGACCACGAGTTACTCCATGGCTTTGGCTGGTGGGAGTGCTTTATTGATTGTGGGTGACGCCCTTCGCCTCTGGGGCGAAACCGTGAACGAAGCTGATCCGGAGATCGATGGCTTACCCGAGGCTGTCCAGCTATTCAAAGAGGACAAGAACAAAAAGCGACGTGGAAAGTCGCAACTCAATCGAGACCTTGTCATGGGTGCGATTGGCCGTCTCGAGAACTGGCTCAAGGCTAATCCGTTTGTTCGTGGCAACGCCAAGGATCACTTCTATTACATCCTTTACTCGCGAGAGCGTTACGAGAGTTTTGTTGAGATTGCTCGGGGACTCAATAAAGACAGCAGCCCCTCCTGGTACAACGAATACGTCGACAAGCTTAAGAAACTGCAGACACCCGAGGGGGGTTGGGTCGATACGAAGAGCAAGGACTCATCGCGAGTTAATACGGCGTTTGCAATTCTTTTTCTGATTCGCAGTACGCAGAAAGCAATTTTCAAGATCGGCTCCGCATCAACCGTCGGTGGTTACAGGCTACCCACTGATACTACCCAAGATTTAAATGTCGAAGGTGGCCAGATTAAGGGCCAAGCGATACAGATGCAGGTGACTGATTTGCTTTCGATCCTTTCGGAGGATGATTCGGCCTCTGACCAATCCGTTGGATTGCCTGATGACATCGACTTCTCGAATGACCCTGAGGAACGCGATATCCAGATCGAACGTTTCGAAAGGCTGCTTCGCGGTAGTACGTCCTATAAGGCTCGCCGGATCGCAGCCAAGGTGCTTGGCAAAACGGATGAGCTGCGCGTGGCACCCGCATTGATCTTTGCCTTGAGCGATCGCGATCCGGTTGTCAATCGATACGCTCGTGATGGTCTCCGTTTCATTAGCCGCAAGTTTGATGGTTACGAGATGCCGGAAATGCCATCGCGAGATGCTGATGCTCAAGAG
>JBCCKZ010000022.1:0-18574 GCA_039027135.1 Planctomycetota bacterium | reverse complement strand
GGACCGTCGACTGCGGATCCACTTCCAGTTGATGACACAGAAGATGACCAATCAGTGAGTGACGAGCCCGGCTCCGATGAAGAGATGCGAGGCGGTGATGGCATGGCCAATGCGCCGATGCAAGAGGGAGTTCCGCGGAGTGGCCCTCGGTCAGCTCCGCCTCAGTCGAATACGCCGTTCATTGTCTATAGCCTGGCGGGCGTGATTGCATTTGTGCTTGCTGGACCCTTTGGTCTGAAGACGGATGCGGACTCGGGTGAAGTGGCATCGGAGGCGAACGACGAAGCTGCGGCGTCCGATATCGCTTCGACCTCGGTTGACGACTAGTCGCTTTTGAATAGATATCACTAACAAGTGGGTCTCAAACTCTAGGCTTCCCATGGTCTGAGAGGACGCTCGGAGTTAGGCATGTATTCTTACTTCGCTCGTTAGGTAGCCTTGCGTAGTAGCTCAAAGGTGTAGATGCCGTTGCAGTTGTTATCGCTGAATATCACGTTGTAGCCGTAATTGCCTACGGGCTGCATTCCCACAATTCGCGTTGGTGCGGCGTCGGCTGCCGATAGAACCGGTAAGACGTTTGGCTCTGGGGGGGCCTCCTCTTTACCTTTTCGTTTTTCTCTGCAAGTCGCGCAGGGGCAGACACCTTTTAGTGCTGTGGCCGTCCACTCAACGATGATCCCATCATCAAATTGAATGCGAATTCCTTGTGCGGTTCGTTCCAGCTCGACAGGTTGTGATACGGGGTCAGTATCTTTGCCTTCAGGTTCGGGAAAAGTAGGCGTTTGGTTCATGAGTCGTCAATCACTCTTCGGGCTTTGGCTTCAAAACGCGGTAGGCTTCCCTTCGCAACGGAATCAACTTGAGTTCTTATCGCCAAACGCACAGAGAGTTCCGATTGCAGAGTTTCAGCCTGCTGGCTGGTGCCTTCCACTTCAACATGAAGCTGATCCATCTGGCCCCGGCGTGACCGATGAATTCGAAACTCGGCTTCCGAGAACAGCTCTCGAACAATGGCTTCGATGGATGACGGAAAGATGTTAACACCTCGGATAGTCATCATGTCATCGATCCTTCCAATCACCCCTCCGTGTAAAAACAGTCTTCCGTCCTGAGTTTTCTCGGCATTGACGAGATCACCGGTGCGATAGCGAATGACGGGACCTCCCAAGCGTCCTAGCGAGGTAAGAACGAGCTCGCCCTCGCTGGTGTGTTGGCTCGTAACGTCGAGCGGAGATTGGTTTTGGACGCTGATCAGCTCTGCAAAGAATTCATCTTCATTGACGAAAATGCCGCTCCCTTGTTCGTTGCCATATCCCCAGGCACCGATCTCGCTCGCGCCGACGTGGTCGATGACACTCGAGCCAAAGCCGTCTTCTAACAGCTTGCGAACGCTAGGGACGCTTCCGCCAGGCTCGCCCGCAACAATCAAACATCGGACCCGGGAGCCTCGTAGGTTCAAGCCATGCTCCTTGGCGACCTCAATCAAGTGCAGGCCGTAGGTGGGCGTTAGGCAGACCACCGTGCATTGTTGCTCGACAATCATTCGAGCTCGAGCAACTGAAGAGAGGCCGCCGCCGGGAATGGTCAGGATGCCACGTCGGGTCATGGCTTCCGCGGCCGTCCAAAAACCAATGAAAGGTCCAAACGAGAACGCCATCATCGCGACATCATTAGATTTGACCTCAGCCGCGTCGAGCACTTTGTCCCAGCAATCAAGCCACCAGGACCAATCATCTTGGGTGTCTAGCACCACCATAGGGTGGCCTGTCGTGCCACTGGTTTGATGAAAGCGGACATAGTCCGTCCGCGGTCGATCGAAAACCGTTGCAACGCCATTTTGGCCTTCGCCTTGCAACTCGTGCTTGTTCAAAAGCGGTATGTTCCGCCACTGATCAAGCGATTCGATCGATGGTGGTAGGCCTGTGAGTCGTGCACCATAGAACGGTCTCGCACGTGCCTGTTCAAGCAAGTGGTTGAGTCGTCCGAGTGGCCATGGATACGCCGTCATGACATCCATTTTAATTGTTAAGAAACCATGAAAGATGCCCTGGTTTCAGAGTGAGCGTTTTAGGTTCTCTCTTGATTCGATCGAGCACGCAACCCGCCTGAATTCCTTCAAAAAGCAAGTTATGCATAGGCTAGGGGGGGAATTTGCTAGCATCGCTACGTCTTTTCCCTCCGGCGGCGATCGGGACGATTCTTTAGGTTGTGTGAAGACTCTGTGATGGTGCTCTCATCTGGCTTGCGTTGAACTTTTGGGTCGCAAGAATCCTCGCAACTGAGATACGCAAGAAGACGACGAATCGACTGAACGTTGATTTCAAAGTTTTCCGCGTAGGACATCAGGCAGGCGATTCGAAAGAATGATTTAAAGAATTGGTCGTCCTTACCACCACGCGACTGTTCAACCAAAGGGTCAGGAAACGCGGCTTTACGCTGGTTGAGTTACTGGTTGTCGTTTCGATCATGGCGATTCTGGCGTCTCTTTCTTTGCCGGCATTGAACAAAGCCAGAGAGTCAGCGCGTTCCATACAGTGTTCATCAAACCTTCGAAACTTCGGTATCGCGATGATCGACAGATCATTGAGCGGACCCGACGGGACTTTCTGTACCGGAGCAACGGACCTGGTTCGAGACGGCGTGCCCTCTGAGATCGGTTGGGTTTCCGATATGGCGAAGTCGGGAAGCGTCCCAGGCGAGATGATTTGCCCAAGCAACCAGGCTCGAGTTAATCGAACGATTGAACAGTTGGCGACTCTTCCAGTCGCCGATTTCAACCAAACCTGCGTCGATCGATTGGGAGAACTTCCCTATACCAATGAGCTTGGCGAGGTCGTTGCCAATGAGTGCCGGACGATCGCGAATTCCGGAACGCCGCTCGCCCCGGGCTCAATTGCCAGGCTTCAGGTCATCCAGCGAAAAATACTCGACAGCGGTTTGTACACCAACTACGCGGCAAGTTGGTTCCTCGTGCGAGGTGGTTTGAGGCTCAATGGCACTGGCAACGTCAATCCTATCAGTGCGACATGTCCCATTGACGCGCGGGGTAGGAATATTACCGCGGGGCCGATGACGGAGAGCCAGGTGCAGGCTTCGCCAGCGTCTCGCAGCACGATTCCAATGCTATTTGACACGATTCCTACCGGCCGGCTTTCGTTGGGGTTCGGAACACTTGAGCAAAGTGAACCTTATGTGACCTCCGTTATTGGAGGTCCTATTGGGCGTAGCGTGAGAATCGATACGGATGGTGACGGTGCTGCCGACACAACCTCAACCTACTTCATGCGTCTACCTGTTTTTCCCGCAGGTACGGATCGAAGTGGCCCAGATGGATGGCTAAAGCAATGGACAGTCGATACCCGTCAGGACTACCGCGGCATCGATCCACTTCATGCCGGTGTTGCGAACATATTGATGGCTGATGGTGCGGTTGTCCGAGTCGCGGATGCGAATTCGGACGGCTTTCTGAACAACGGCTTTGATGGGGCGGATGCCATCGGTTGGCCAGGCACCGCAGATAACCAGGTGTTCTGGAAATCTTCGGTTGAAGAACTGGGAAAGACAAAGCTTGCCAGCTTCTTCTCACTATCAAGCCAGGGGCCGTCTCAGTGAAGTCACACTCTCAACCCAAGAGACAAGATTGGACCGGTGACCTTCTTTCGCTGAGTCCTTTGGGACAGTGGTTCAACCAACGGGAGGGCCGCTGCACTGAACTTATTTGACTAATCAAATTTGATTGATGCAAAACGAACACCACGTTGGTGAGCGTTTATTGAAAACACATCAGGGAAGGGACAACGAATCGCGAAAGAATGCGATCGAGCGGCAACTCGAAAAATCGCGTCCCTCCCCCGATGCAAGCACCTTTATTTTGGTCCCCGCGCTGTAGTGGGGGCCACCATTTCTGGAGAATTCCTCAATGAAATCGCGTCAGCGAATCTCAGGTTTCACCCTGATCGAACTCTTGGTGGTCATTTCGATCATCGCTCTTCTTGCTGCATTGGCACTTCCCGCCTTGACCAAGGCTCGTGAGGCAGCCCGTCGAACCCAATGTGCCAACAACCTCCGGCAATTTGGTATTGGTATGTACACCTTCGCCGAGCGTGACAGCTTGGGCCGCATGTGTACTGGAGCATCTGACTGGTCGCGTGACGGCGACATGTCAGAGTATGGATGGGTCGCTGACATGGTAAATGTTGGCTTGGCTGTCCCTGGCGACATGTTGTGCCCCAGCAATCCAGCAAAGGCCTCCGAGAAGCTTAATGAGATGACCTTCGGTAAAGGCCCCGCGATCGCTGAGGGCAACACGGCGACGCGTTTCAACGGAACGGCGACAATCCCTAACAATGCGACGCCGCTACTTGATGCACAGCTTACCGCTCAGCCCGTCAAGGATCCTGTTAATGGAACTTGGAGCCCGGATGTTGTCGCTACGCAAGCATCAGCTTTCAGCACGACCGTTGGTTCGGACTTGATTACCGACGCAGCCACCTACATCGGTATTCGTTATATCGATGGTGGATACATGACCAACTACGCATCGAGCTACTATCTGGTGCGTAATGCACCGCAGATGTTCTTCGACGACACCAACGGAATTCTGACTTCCGCCCGTGGTGGTAAGTTCAAGGAGCGCGGTGACACGTCAGGACCTCTTCAGCTCGCTCAAATCGATAGCAGCCGTATTCCGTCAACGAATATTCCACTACTTGGGGATGCGGGGCCTGGCGATGTTGATGAAGCGATTTTGAATGTGGACGTTCCCAATACAAAGGTTGAACTCCCACAGGGTATGCTGCTCACCGAAGCCTTCAACGATGGTCCGGCCTACGTGAACACCACGGCCCAACGATTGGTCCTTCTTGACGCTGGTCGGGACATGACGGCTGCGATCGCTTGTGAACGTGGCGAGCCCAATACCATCAACTGCGCGACTCCAGCCTTCGCAGGTGTCGCTACGGTAACGGATGCTGTTACTTATCTTCAAGATACTCGTGACTTCTTCGCGTTGCACAACAACCAGGTCAACATGTTGATGGCTGATGGCTCGGTGAAGACCTTCAATGATCCCAACGGCGACGGCTACTTGAACCCTGGATTCCGGCTTGACAACACAGACCCTGCATTCGAAGTTGCCGGTGTTGGCTACTCCGATGCGGTCACTGAGCTTCAGCCAGGTACCGTCTTCAGTGGATTGTTCATTGACGAATCGTCCTACAAGGGACAGTTCGAAGAAGACTGATTCGTAAGTCTTTTAAGTACCTCGGCGAACAATACGGACGTCTGAGGTTTGGCATCATAAGCCTTCGTCGATTCATTGCGATCGACGGAGGCTTTGAGCGGTAAATAGCCCAAGGAAATGGGTATTCATCATTCGTGGTTTGATTAATTTATATGAGTTCCACTCAGAATCGCATCCTTGTTCTCGTCGGAACACTAATAGCACTTTTTCTCGGCATGGTGGGTGTCGCCGCGATGGCCGCGTACAAACCATGGGGCGTGCGAGATTCGCAACGAGAGTTGTTTGACACAATTGTCAAGAAGAATGCTTCGGACAATTACCTCAAAGATCGCTATGACGGCTTGCCTCGACCGATCGCTGGCACATCCGGGCGTCTGATCGTTGGTTGGGTTCATCCCAATGAAGCGATGGAGGTTTCTACAATGGTGCGGAACGCGGGTGAGGCCGATCTCGAGTTGGCGCTTTCTAGTGACACTCTTTATGGATGGCACCTGAGTCTTGAAAAGAAAACGTTGAAGCCCGGTGAATCGACCAGTCTTTGCCTGCGAGGGCACGGAAAGGATTTTATCGTCCCGCCGAGTCAGCAGGTTGAAGATCGCTTTGGGCCTGATGAAGAGATTGAGGGTTCCGGTGTGTGGCTCATGACCAGCGATCCTCTCAAGCGAGAGATTGAGTTGGTGGTCGAGGGCGATTTAGTTGAAGAGTTCATCTATCCGGATTTCATTCAGCCTCAGCTGATGGATCCCGGTGACGATTGTGCTTTCGACTTCCTCGTCGAATCACGTCAACACGAAGCGTTCGAGGTCCTGGATGTGCGTTCGAATCACGAAGAGACGGATGTGATTTTTGATCGAGTCGGTGAGCTCAGTGCAGAGCAAGTCAAAGCGGGCGTCCGGTCCGCCTGGAAGATCAATGCCAACTGTACGTACCACGAGTACGGTAAGCATGCGCAGATCCTAGAAGTGGATGTTTTGGCTGGGCAGTCGAGACAGACGTTTTTGGTGCCCGTGAATATTCGTGTGCGTTCACCTATTGTTTTTTTCTCACCGGAGATGGATCGAAGAAGTGGTTTGGACGTCGGTACGCTTGATGCGGCCGATGAACATGAGTTCTTCGTTCTCACTCGGCTTCGAGGCGAGCTTCATCGAAACTTGGAAGTTCTCGAGGTAAAGCCTGATATCGTCAATGCTGAGCTGAGGCTGTTAAAGACTGAGGGCAACTACCAGATGAGGATCTTTATTCCGCGCAATTCACCCTCAACTCGATTCAATGTCGATGGCGATCTGGGTTTCGTTCGAGTGGGTGACCCTAAAGATCCAGAGTTCAACAGCTGGTTTTACCTCAACGGCGCGGTCACCAACACAGCGCGATAGCTCTATCGTTCGCGTTCAATACAAGTACTAGTTTTTTGATTGGATTCAGAGTGAGTTCACAGGCGATAACGACAGTCGAATGTGGGGCGTGCGGGGAGGCAAATGCCGCTGATGCCAAGTTTTGTCTATCTTGTGGGCATGCGCTCTACGAACGTTGCGGAGAATGTGGCAAGCCAGTTCTTCTGAGCCAGAAGTACTGCGGAAGTTGTGGCACAGATTTAAACGTTGTCATCGAGAAGAAGCGTGCCCGACTTGATCAACACCTGCGAGATGCCGTTGAGTCTGCCAAGCAGTTCAATTTTGAGGAATCACTTTCTCTAATCGATGTCGTCCGATCCCAAAAAGACTTTCGCTTCAAGGAGTTGGCAGAGGCCGCCGGCAAAGCGTATGAGCAAGTTGAAACGCTGCGTGATCGTACACTCGAGGCCGCCAATCAACACATTGAGGCCGCGGTGGTGGCGGATGGGCGTGGTGACCGGGAGGCACTGTTCAATCATCTTTCAAAGGTTCCCAAGCAGCTATTGGATGACTCTCAGCAAGCGTTGCTCAGGAAGAGTCAGAACTATTTGAGCGAGGTTAAGCAGCTCTCTTCGGCATTCAATGAGGCGATTTCGAGTAAGGATTGGGTTGTCGCCGGTGCGTTGATTGGTCAGCTCACAGAGCTGGTCCCGGATAACGAAGAACTGAAGCAGTACCGCAAGCAGGTTGTCGACCATCTTCGATCTCGTGCCCGAAGGGGCTTTGAGAAGGGCCGGTACGAAAAAGCACTCGACGCGATTGAGTCGATTCCCGTTGAAGACTTGGACGACGAAACGATGCGGATTCAATCATCGATCCTAGATGTCTTTTGGATGCGTGATGTCCTAGCGGATGCCACCTATGCTTCGAAGCCACTCTATGATCTAGCTCAAAGGCTCGCGAAGCAAACAAAGCAGGTTGTAGACAACGAATGCCTGGTTGAGTTGAAGAAAGCCATTAAGGACGGTCACCGAAACGACCGTTGCCATCTTCGTGAGTTTCGACCAACGACGTCGGCTCTCGGAACGAGGCTTGATTTCTTGTCTCGTCCAACATCGATTGATTGTTCAGATACGCAGAAAGTACCTATCGATTACCTTGGGAAGATGAATCTCGCATTTGGTCTGGCCATGCAGGGCCTTGCCGATAACGGGCACGGAGATGTTCGTATGAGCGATGCCTTTTATCGTCGCAAGAAGAAGCGGTTTGGAAACAAGAAGTCCTCTGCGTGCTGGGGCCTGGATATCGGATCATGCCTCTTCAAGGCAGTGCGGCTTGTTGTTGAGGACGACAGGTACGTTGTAACCGATCAGTTCAGCTATGTCTTTTCGAAGGTTGCAGGCGCTGAGGAAGGACAGTCGGCAAGAGTGGAAAGCTTGAAAGACGCGGTTGCCGCATGGCGTGAAAACTGTGAAGTCGATTCTCAGGATGCGGTCTGGAGCAACTTGCCTTCAACGGCTTCGACGTGCAGATCGGCCATCCTGCCGCCTGTTGCAGACTCTGAACTTCAGGAGATGGTTGATCGAGAGATTCAAGCCCGAGTACCTCTGGAGCGTTCTGAGATTGAGGTGATCACTCAGCTTCAAGCGTTCCGCGAGGAGAAGTTGGGAGGACGTAGTCTCTCGATCGCCGTCGCCAAGAAGTCACACATTGAACAGAGAATATCGATGCTAGGTGCAAGTGGCTTAGAGGTGGATGGTATGCAGACAGATGCGTTAGCTCTCTTAAACTTTGCCAGCGGTGAATTCGGAGAAGTGATGCAGCCGACCCAGCCTTCTGAGAAGAAGCGATTTAGAAAAAAGAAGAATGTTGAGGATGAACCCGACGTTGAAAGCGAGTGCACAAAGGACCACTGCATTTCCTTCGTCGATGGAGGCGATTCAAAAACCCTGGTCTTGATCACGCATCGCGACGCATTCTGGTTTTGGACGGTCGAAACCGGTGGAGCCGATTTGGATGCGGCGATCACTAGATCAACCTCACTGACATCCGAACAAGCTAAAGAGGTGCGGCATCGACCTTCCGCGTGTGAATCACCACGAGAAGCCTTTGTCGCGGTATCACGAGCCACCGAGACTCTGGGCGGGCGAGTCAGGCAGCTGTTCTTTGATGCAAAGAAACAAAACTCAACGCTCGAACCTGATGAGATTTGGTTGATGGGCGGCGTCGTGCAAACGCTTGGTTGGCCGAGGCAGTTGCTTGGAGAGGAAGTGTCGAATGAAAAATCTTAGAGAATCGAAGTGTTTCGACTTTGGGGCAACGCACTTGCTCTTTTTGGGAATGGGGCTCATTGCCTTTACGGCCGGCTGTGGTTCAGGGCAGACGACTGATCGATTCCAACAAATGGCTTTGCAGCGGGCCGAAGCGAATCGTCAGGCCAAAGAAGATGAGGCAGCTGAGGAGGCTGCACGCGCTGCCGCTGTAAAGGCTGAGAATTCCAAGTACGGAAAGAAGTCCAAGCCAGAAGATGCAACAGCTGCTGCTGCAGAAAAAGAAAAACCTGAGGAGCGAACAGCAGCTGAATCACCTGCGTCGGATAAGCCCAATACCTCCGAAGAAGGGAGCTTGCCACGTCGTTCCAGCGTCGTTTCAAAACTTGCGGGTGATGCTGGCGTCAATGCGAAAATCATCGATAGCGAGACGAAAGACGATGGGGTTGACGTCGTTGTTGTCCACTCGCAATCGAGTACAGTCATTGACGACGACGGCAATCGTGTGAAGGTGAGGCCACGCGAAATTCGAACTTTGGAACAGCTTGAAGCTGCTCGACTCGCTTTGCTTGATCCCGAGGACCGTCGAAGAGGTCCGGGCAATGCCGTTGTGGCCACCTACCTTTCTCCTGACGCTACTCGGCTTGCCGTGGTTGACGGAAACAATGCGATTCAAGTCGTCGAGATCGAACAGCCGGAAACCCGTGGTGGCCGCCAGCGTCGTCCAAACTCCGTCTTGGATACGTTTCGTATCGAGGACCGAACTGTCACGGCAGTCACGTTTAGTGAAGACAATAAGACGCTATTCGTTGGTGACTCCGATGGAGGGCTTAAGAAGTTCAACGTTCGGGATCGCGATTCCGGTGCTGATCGCTTTTCGAGACTGCGTGAAGAACGCCGACGTCGTGAGCCGGCACCCGTCGTCAACGACTCAGCGATCACTGCGATTCAGGCGACGCCGGATGGGCGTTCCATCATTCTTGGTGATGAGAAAGGCAGGCTCACATGGAGAAGTCAAGCGATTAGCAGTGGCTTGCCGGAGCTTCTTCCCGTCGACGAAAAATTACTTCGTATGGCGGTTTCACCGGATGGAGACAGACTGGCTGCTATTTCGAATCAAGAAGCATTCGTGTGGTCTGGTCTCTCAACGACTCCAGAACGTCAGTCGATCCGAGCACAGCAAGTCTCGCTGAATTCTGAATATGAGTTGACTGCAGTTTCCTTCGACACGAATCAGCGTCTGCTGCTTGGAGATGCTGGAGGCAATCTTCATTACCAAACTCGAGACTCATCACGATCTGTAAAAAAGGGTATTGATCTTAGTTCATTGGCGGTTTCGGGAGAGCCGATCCTTGCGATCGATGGAAGGCTTGGAGGCAGGCAGGCTGAGTTAGGAGGAGCGAGTGTCATGATTCGGACGGCAGATTCCCACTTTGCAGTTCGCTTGTCAGGTCGTGATTTTCAAGCGAGACCACTACCGGAGCGTCCAGAGACTGCCTCCAGGCTGGTTGATACGCAAGGGAGTGATTGGCTCGCGATGTTGGACCCCGAAGCGTCAAGTGTTTTGCAAGCTTCGGAGTCTGGCAAAACTCTTACCATGCCTGTACCCGCGGGAACGCATGATGCAGTGGTGATGGGAGACTCCGCCGTTATCGCAATGCAGCGGGACGGTGTGAACAAGCTCGTGTTTTCGACGCTGAAGCGTCGGCCCTTTGGGTCGATTGATCTGGACGGGCCCGTTGATGAACTACTCACATTTGGCGATCGAGGAATCGCCGTCCTGCAGGATCAGCGGGTTCGAGTTTTTGAAGCCCCAGCTTCGGTTGCAGAGCGATGGATCAACGTCAATGCTTCCAACGTGGTGGAGGCTAGCGAAGGTAGGTTTGTCGTTGTTCGAGATTCTAGTGCAGTGTTGGTCGATACCGATGGGAAGCCGACTAAGGAGCCCGTTCGACTAAGTGCTCCGATAACGGCGATCGCTGCTGAAGATTCACTTGTCTGGATGGCAACGGAGTCAGGTTCGCTCCATCGGTGGACCTTGCAATCCGGTGAACTCACGGAAATAGACTTCGGTGTTCCCACTTCATCGGTGCCTGTTGTGGCGGTTCATGCCACGGCTCAAGGGAAAACATGGACGGTTGATCAAGAAGGCGTTGTCCGGGTCGAAGGCGTAACCGTCGATGCATTTGGCAAGGTTGATCCAGCCTTCGCGGTGTTTGCAAATGATACGCTCACGACCGTTAGAGACGGTATTTGTTTGCAATTCAATATCGAAGGAAAGATCGTACGGAAGTCGAATGCTGAAGCCGAAAGAATTACCCACCTCAGCGTTCGCGATCGCGATGGAGCGACTGCATGGCTCGAGGACGGCCAGAAACTGCATTGGATAAATGGCGAAAAATCGAGCTCTGTACGTGACTTGAAATACTGGATCGATGAACCCTCAAACGAGCCCATCAATCTCATTTGGTCGGATGACAGGCTGGTGGTTGCCAGCGGGAGACGGATTCTGATTATTCCTGAGTTCGAGCCAGAGCTGATGCTCAATTATCAGCTTACGACTTCCATCAAAAAGGTCTTCGATGGTGCCAACCCAAAAGTGATTTTCAAAACCTCGAATGACCAGCTTGGGGTTCTCGATCTAGGGACTTTCGTTGGTACGGCCGACCTGGGTTTTGAGCCCGTAGATTCGTGTATTGTTGCAGACAACCAACTAATCGTTGCGTCCCCAGAAGGAGAATGGCGAAGATGGAATTTGGAGAGCAATCGTTTATTGGATCAGGGAAAGTTGGAAGATGGTTGTACTCATGTGGCCGCGATTTCGAATTCCGATGCGTTTGCTTGGACCATTACAAAGGATGGTAAGCTAGATTCACGGACTCTAACGGGAGCAACTAAGTTAGAACTAACCGACGTGCCAGTTGAGGAGATTCTAGTTGCCGGAACACCAGGTGATCCAGGGAACGCGATGGCTTACGTTCGAACGGCGGACGCCCTTGTTCATCTTGTGCCTGTCGCTCCGGGAGTTCCCGCGATTGATGTGGTAGAGGGGATTAGGGCACCGATTAACGCGATTGCAGTATCGCCGTTGGCAAACTGGTTGGCGATTGCCTTCGACGACAATCGCGGGTCAACGCTCTTGTTTGACCTAAAAAACGCAGCTTCCGGAGAGCAGATTGCGAAGCCCACGATGCAACTGACGGGCATTCTTCCGGTTACTTCATTGGAGTTTTCACCCGATGGTCGAAAGCTCCTTGTTGGACATGTGAATGGCAGTCTGTTGCTTCGCGACGTCGAAGAGGGTTTCGTTGACGCAGAGTATCGACGGTCGGGACACGTTCAGCATCTTGACTGGGACCAGTCGGGTTCGCTTGTTTCGGTGCATGATGGCGCGGCTTATCGTTGGGACATGAACAGTCCCAAGCGACAACCGGGGAGCCGAGAACCGTTCGAGCCCTTTTATCAAGCGAGGTTTGCGGGTGTTCAGGATTCCGAGGTAGTCGATGAAAAGACGCCCTTTGATCCTCTTGACGAGGCGAGGGTCGCTCTCACAAGCGGGGCGAAGACCGGCAAAGTGTTAGAGCTTATGGGTGTCGACCAGAGTGTGCGGGAACGCATGGAGAAGTCGATCACAAATCTCACTCGGCTACAGCGAGATCGAGCTGCGTCCCCGGCAGAGTTGTCGAAGCAACGTCGAACTCTGACTCGGATCCAGGAGGATATGAGGCCCCTAGGGGATTCGCAGAATCTTTCAACCTTTGCCGATGGATATAGCAACCTCGCATTTGTTGGGACAACCGACTTTAAATTCGATCTGCATACCGGTGGAGAACCAGTTCAATTGAAACTGAACGACAGATACCTCTATGCGGGAATGCCGACACGTCGGCCGCTGAACCTACGCGAGAAGTTACTTGATCGTGACAATAAATTCATCGGGTTCGTCGATCACGGCGACAACGGAACCCTGCTTGGATACGACTATCGATTCAGTCGGCTGCAGACTAACGCGTGGCCGATTGACGGGATGGAAGTCGACCATCTAATCACGCTCGCAGACAATCGAGGGGTTAAAGTTGCTCCTGATGCTCGCTTGTTTTTGCATGAAGGGTTCTCTCATACCTTCGGACGAGTCGTTTCTCATGCGACTTCGAATCTTCCTTATCCAAGGACCCAATGGCTTGCGTTGGGGACCGAAGGAGCTGTTGGCAAGGAGACGACTGCTCTATCGATCTATGATGTGTCGAAGTTGGGGACCAGAAGTGCAGCTCCGCAATCGCAATATCGAGCATTTGAAGGTTCTGTGACCGCCATCGCGTTTGCCAATCGCCGAGATCAGATTGCCTTTGCAGTCCGTGAGCGAGCTGGCCATCGAATTTTCGTCGCGGATGTCAAGACGCTCAGCCTTCGGAAAATCGCTTCGGCGGCTCACCGGTCGCCTTTGCTGCAGGCGAGTCTAGATGGTGATCCGAGTATGAGTGTGCGAAGCCCACAGGCCGTGCTCGGTGTCTCGACACTACTATTTTCGCCAGACGACAAAAAGCTAGTTGCTCAGGTACAAGAGGGTGCCGAGTACCGAATCGATCAATGGGATTTGCGTTGGGGCGACGAGCAACTTGATTCATTCAAACCTTCGGTTTCAAAGTTAGATCCGAGTACAAGTCCATTCTTTGATACTCGATTTGCTTCTTCGGTGAAGTTCGTGTCGAAACCACTTCGGGAGGAGTTGCAGGATCCGGCAGACCCTCTTTCGAGCTCCTATCGCACCGCTGGAACGAAGCCCAGGATCGTCGCTCGAAGCCGCCGCGACGTGCGAGTCTTCGACTTGTTTTCAATGAATGCTGAACGGATTATTCCGCTCCCGTTCACGCAGTCGCAAAGAGTTCCGATTGTGATCTCGGATGATGGGCATTGGTGCCTCTTTGCCGATGCCTCGGGGATGGCTACTCTTACCGATCTGCAAACTGGCTACCAGTATTCGGTGACGATGACTGAAAGTTTAGAGCAGCGTGTTGCTGATCCAAATGCTCGTAAACGGCAAGTCGAACGTCGGCCCGCGCATCCGGGCCCTGTCCTCGCGGTAGCACTGTCGAAATCAGATCCCGGTCAGGATTATCCCGCCTTTGCTGCAACCTTGGGCGAGGAAAACACGGTGCGGGTTTGGGAGCTTTATCCAATCTTGCACCCGGGGGATGGATTAAGGTCACGTCGATGGACCGAAGCAATTGCTCGTGAGAAGCGGCCCGAAGATCCTGAAGATCGCCGTCGTCGCCGACGTTGATCGTGCATCTTTAGCGGCAGTTAATTCTCAAAATTCATTCGGCAAGCGACTAACTCAGTCTTGCCTCGAATGAGTACTAGATCCTCGACCACGGCTAAGCATGCATAGCAGGGGGCTTTGGCCAATGGTTGGCTGCTCTTCCAAATGATGTGAAATGGTTGTTGCCTAAGGTCGAAGATCGTTAGGTGCCCATCCGTGCCAAGCATGAGTAGTTGACTACCTACTCGCACCCATTGTGGCTCACCTCCAGACTCAACCGCCTGTTGAAACACTTTCCTGCCATTCAATCTATTTAGACAGGTAAGCCGTCGGTTTGCCGAGTAAGTGATGATTCCTGAAGGGGTTTCGATAATCGGAGCAATTTGATTCGTTGCTAAACGACGAGAAGCTTCCCAGACGATCTTTGGCTCTGACTTGACAGACCATTGATAGCAGCGAGCACCCGCACCGAAGGCACAGACAAAAACCTTGTCGCCTCGTATCAGGGGACTCGCCGAATTGTACTTCTCCATCTCTTGATTCTTCGCTGCAAATCTTGAGTCCCAAAAAATCTTGCCGTCCGAAGCATCGAAGGCGGTCAATCGCTGATTTCCTAACACATAGAGAACACCCTGCCCTTCGTGTATCGCATAGACCGGTGTCGCATGAGACAACCGGTCCGATCCAGCAGTCCAAGTTGTTTCACCGGTTGCTGAATCCATGGCAACGACGCTGCCGTTGCGAGTTGTTCCTCCTACCAAGACAAATACTTTGCCGTCTGCGACCTCTGGGCTGGATGCAACAGGAAAAGCAGTGGGCTCCACCTCGTAGTCCTCGTTCAGTTCACGCTTCCATACGATTTCTCCGGATACCCGGTCGAAGCACCTGAGCGTACCATTCGCCGCACGCGCAAAGACACGACCTTCGTCGATAATCGGTGTGCTGTAGGGACCGTCACTGTAGGCGAACTTGCATTCAAAGTTGGTCTCCTGCGATGCTCTCCACAGCCGTTCACCGCTTGAAACGGAGTAGGCATCCACATGCTCCATCCCGTCGATGCGGTGTGTCACTACCGCGAATTCACTATTGGCCACGGGAGAGCTATACCCAGTACCGAGTGGGACGCTCCAGAGGACTTGGCATCCAGAGACGTTCCTATCGGCGTTAAAATAAGACGTGATACCCGTTGAGGAGTCGCGTTGAGGACCTAGGAGGCGGGGCCACTCCATTATCGCGCGTGCAGGAATGACACTTTCAGGTGTGTCGTCATCTTTGAGAGAACAGCCTGTGGCGTTCAACACGCAAAGGCTGATCGACCATGCCAAGACCGAAAAAGAGCATCGAATGAGAGATTCTTGTTTGGCCTTATCGAGGCGTTGAACGGTCTCTTTTGGCATTCTCGCTACTGGGCGTATGCTCCTACTATCAATTCTATCTCAAGCCGATTTTCATCGTCGAGAAAGCGATCACTCGACCAATTGTGGTTCGGCAGCACCCATTGAGGGATTTGAATCTGGGACGACCGTTGCATTCGATGTCAGCTCGAAACGTTTTTGAGCTTCAAGCTCTGAGACGATATGGTTGAGCTGGGGCGTGATATCCGTCAAACGGTCGCCAAGAGCTGCGATGCTGGCGTAGGCTCTTGAGTCGTCAGCCTTAATGACGACCTCAAGTCGACCGATGGTGATCTCTTCATCACCTCGTTGCAGGAAAAGAGGTAGGTTGACATTCAATCGCGATGCTCGCTCAGGCAGCCGTACATTTCGCCATGCTGCATGATAACCTTCGTGGATCCAAGCTAGGTTGAGATCGATCTTGATCTGAGTGATCCCGTTTGCCGCTGCAAACTCAACGAGAGGTTCCCACAGGGTCTCCCAGGGGCCGTCGCCTTGCAGAGGGACACCGAGATGAAGCTGCTTGACCTCGCACTTGCTAGGATGGACTGTAAAGGATCGGGCGAAATGAAAACCTCGACCCATAATCAAGCGAGCTTCCGCGTGACCAAAGGACTTCGTAGCGATTAGTCCTCCACCAACTAGAAGAATCCCGAGGTAGCTTATCCAACTGTGACCTGTAACGACTGCCAAAACTGCCATCGAAGTGGTGACGATGCAAGCTATGGCAACGATTGCCAGCATCCCGTGGATACCAAACCTTTGCTGTAGAAGGTGATGAAGGTGGCCTCGATCGGTGACGTAAATACTTCGCCCGGTGAGCCAGCGTCGCACGACAGCTGCCGTTGAGTCGAACAGTGGCAAGATCATGATGGCGATGGGGGCAGCCGCCAAAATAGTGCTTTCCTTGACCGTTCCCCACGTGGCTAGCACACCAATGAATAGACCGATCATCATGCTGCCGGCATCGCCAAGATAAATGCTGGCGGGCGGCTTGTTGAATACAAAAAATCCCATCAATGACCCCGCAAGAGCGAAGCCCACAATGGCAGGGTAACTTGGTCCCATGCTTGCAAGCGAAACGAGGCCAAAGCCTATGGAAACGATGGTTCCAACCGTCGTTGCCATCCCGTCAGCACCGTCAATCAGGTTGAGAGCGTTAATGGCGAAGAGCAGCCAAACCATCGTGACTGGATAGGCAAATACGCCCAGCTCAAGCCGGTAAACAATGAGGTCAATCTGACTGATTGTGGTGTTTGAACCGATTAGGCAAGCGACGATAAGAACCTGCAAGAGAAGTTTCTGTCTACCTCTCAGCCCCCAGCGATCGTCGATCAGTCCGACAACCATCAGCGCGGCAGCGCAACCGAAGAGCACATACCACCTAAATCCAATCGCACCCAATATTTGATCAAAGTAGGTACGATCCACCCAAATGGTGAAACAGAAGGCCGCGGCAAGTGAGCCATAAACCGCCAAACCGCCCCCTAAGGAAATCGCCTTTGATTGCAGCTTCCTCTTTTGGTCGGGCTTGTCCGTCATACCGACGGAAATTGCTAGATATCGAACAATCGGCACCAGAATCAGCGAAAAAACAAGCGCGGAGAAAACCGCGGATGTGCAAACGATCACTGAATCAGTGTTTTCACCGAGCGAGTCGATTAGCATTTTGGCAGTTCCGTGAGATTCATCTTGATGCAAATCCTGCCAAACGACGTCGCGTCTATCCGTTGGCCTAGGTAAACCCCTTTCATGAGGGATGCGCCAAGTATAGGGGGCACCTCGAGCCCCGAAAGCTGATTTCCACCAAGGTCAATGAATTCATCTTCCGAAATCAGATTAACCGGAATTTCCGCCGTAATTGCATGACTACGTTGTCGCGATTTGAGACAGCTTTGGTAGGGCGATTCCCAAACCTGCGAAATCGGCGGATTAGCTCATCCGGGAGCTCCCTGCTATCGATAAAGGTGCGTAGCGGAAGGACTACCGCAACATTCAGCACAGACTGCCAATTTTCGCCACACAGCCAAGGGGGGCCCACATGGCGATCGAAAAGCTCAACGCTTGTAGGGCGTTGTTCACCATTCGTTCCACATCCAGGGCGACAACATCCGGTTTGAGATGTCGTCTTCGAAGGGCTGTCCTCGGACTTTCTGTCGTGGCGTCGCTCAGCGTCGTGACGAGCACCTTGACCGGCTGCAGCACCGCATCCTACCTGGGAAAATCCTTGTCGGATTGCGAGTACATCGATGAGTTCATGGTTAACTACCGCAATCGGGCGTTGGCTGCGAAAGCGTGGCACTGCCAGAAGCATCGATTCAATCAGTGCGGTCACCCCTGTGAATTCAAAGAGGGATTCATGGCTGGCTTCATGGCAATGGCTGACGGGGGGAACCCTTGCGTGCCAAAGGTCGCACCGCAGGAGTACTGGGGTTGGAAGTACCAATCTCCCTCAGGCCGAAACGCGGTTGATGCCTGGTTCCAAGGTTACCCCTATGGAATTGCTGCAGCAGAGAGTGGTGGTATCAATCACTGGTCGCAGGTCGCGACCCCTTACGTAACAACATCGCCCGTCGAAGGTTTACAGCCCTACTATGGGGCTGATTCTTCGGATGCTGCTGGTCCCGCGATCGCGGCGCCCGTTGTTGGTGCAGGCCTCGCCGTCGAAGGCGAGGAAGGTATGATCGGAGCAACAGCTGAGGATGTGGTTGCACCTGCGGCTGCTGCCCCAGCCGAAGCTATCCCCAACTCCGGTGCCGCTGAACCGACGATTCTAGACTCCACTTCGCGGCCAACTGGTGACGCGGATGTTGGCGAGCTCCTAGGCGAAGCGACGCCCTTCGGAGCCCCCGTCGCTTGGTCTTATGGGACGCAGCCAACAACGCCAGACCTTCCGAGTCAGGGTGTAACGGATGCTCAGTTGGATGATGCCTTTGAAATTCCGCAATCCGATGCTGATAAGTGGATTGCCGATCTACCAGAGGATCAGCCTGCAGCCGCTAGTGGACCTGGCATTAGTCAGTCGCTAACGGATCAAACGACCGCGGCCGATTCCGAGGTCGTTGATGAGATCGCAG
>JBCCKZ010000021.1:0-18622 GCA_039027135.1 Planctomycetota bacterium | reverse complement strand
GGGGGATTTGTGTCCGACCCTCCCGGAGGGAGAGTGATTTTTCGCTGGGATTGAGTGGTTGTGCTTTCCCGGTCCCTTCACTCGCTCCGCTCGCATCCGGGCCACGGCTCACAGGGGTTATTTGTGTCCGACTTTCCCAGGGGGAGAGTGAATTTTTTCATGGGAGTCAGTGTTCGTGCTTTCCCGGTCCCTTCACTCGCTCCGCTCGTATCCGGGCCACGGCTCACAGGGGTTATTTGTGTCCGACTCTCCCAGGGGGCGAGTGAGTTTTTTCCTGGGAGTCAGTGGTTTTGCTTTCCCGGTCCCTTCACTCGCTCCGCTCGTATCCGGGCCACGGCTCACCGGGGGCTAGTTGTGTCCGGATCTCTCGGGGGGAGAGTGATTTGGGGATTGCTTGAGACGCAGGTGTCTTGGGGGAGGGACTGCTAGAGGGCTCATCCCTTTCCGGCCGTTGAAACGTCCGGCTAGCCCGACGAAAGGGCCGGTTGGTTTCTGCCTCGCTCGAACGATTCACGCAAAGACCGCTCAATCGCTTCAAGATCATCGCCGACAATGGTCATGTGACCCATTTTTCGAGCAGGCTTGGGTTCCGCCTTTCCATACAAGTGAAGGCTTACGCGAGAGTCGTCTAACAATTCTTCCCAAGACGGTTCGCCCGGCGTTTGTCCGTCTTCGTAAGACCAAAGATCGCCTAGGATGTTAAGCATTGCCGCGGCATGCACTTTCATATTCGGGTCCCCAAGTGGCAAGCCGCATACGGCACGAACATGTTGTTCAAACTGGCTGGTGTGGCATGCTTCGATCGTCACATGTCCTGAGTTGTGAGGGCGAGGTGCCACCTCGTTGATCATGACGTCCTCGCCACGAACAAAGAACTCGACACACATGATTCCCACCAGTCCGAGGGTACTAGCGGCTTTGATTGCAATCTCCTGTGCCTGCTTTTCGATCGATGCGGGAATGTTTACCGGCAAGCTCGTCAGGTCGAGGATGTGGTTGCGATGTTGGTTGCGGAACACAGGGAAAGCCGCTGACTCTCCAGTCGCGCTAGTTGTCACGATCACTGACACTTCGCAATCAAACTTGACAAACGCTTCGGTGATCCAGTCATCAGCACTGGCCCAGTCGACTTCATCAACGTGATTGGCTGTATTGATTCGATACTGCCCGCGGCCGTCGTAGCCGTCTCGGGCTGTCTTGACCACCATGGGGAAACCCAGTCGTTCACCAGCCTGCAACAAAGACTGGCGATCTTGCACTTTTTCAAATGGCGTGACGGGTAGACCCGCGTTTAAAAAACATGACTTTTCGAGGAAACGATCTTGGGTCGTTGCCAAAACGTTCTGCGACGGATGCACGGGTGCGTGATCAGCACAGCGTCGCATTGTTTCGGCGGGGATGTTCTCAAACTCAAGTGTGATGACATCACACTGGCTAGCGAATCGTTCGATAGCGATCGGATCATCAAGTTGCCCCGTGACGGTTGCGGTGGCTACTTGAGCGGCCGGTTCGTCGTCTCGGTTGCAAAAAACGACGACGCGATAGCCCAATTGCGCTGCCGCAATCGCAAACATCCGGCCCAATTGGCCACCGCCCACCATACCAATGGTGCCTCCGGGAGTAATGTGCTTAAAGCTTGGCACATCGTCGCTCATGGAGACGGTTCCTCGTCAAGATTAGGAAGTGTTTGCGAAAGCACTTCATCGGTCTGTTGATCAATGAACTCGATCAGTCGCGCTCGGATGACGGGATCGTGAGTCGCTAGGATTCTCGCGGCCATTAGCCCCGCATTCTTTGCACCGGAGGCACCGATCGACATCGTTGCAACCGGGATTCCACCTGGCATTTGTACAATCGAAAGCAATGAGTCGAGCCCCTGGAGTGCTCGGCTCTGCACCGGAACACCGATGACAGGCAGTTCGGTTTCCGATGCGATCATGCCCGGCAGATGAGCCGCGCCGCCTGCACCGGCGATGATCACTTTGATGCCACGGTTTGACGCCGATGAAGCGTAGTCAACCATTCGGTGCGGCGTGCGGTGAGCGGAAACGATGTGGTGTTCGAAGGGAATTGCCAGTTCCTTTAGCAATTCACACGCGGAGGCCATCGTTGACCAGTCGTTTCGGCTGCCCATCACGACGCCAACGATCGCATCGGTTGGGGGGAAAGAGTTTTTGCTCATGCCCGATAAGCTTAGTGACAACAGACGGCCGAAGGTACCGGTTCACTTCTGTGCTTCAGCGGACCATTTTCTTGCCAGGCTGATTGCGTTGTTTCGGGGGCCCGGGTCATCCCTTGGAAACCCCAATCGTCCGGGGTCTAAGCCAACTTGGCGATGAAATGCCGTGACTGGAACGCCAATTTCGTCAAGCGAATGGCCGGTGATCTTGGCAATCACGATAGAAGCGATATCGCGGATCTGAGTGTCACAGACCTTACCGTTGACGATCGTTGTGTCGCCAACGATACGCTCGTCATCCAGAAGCGTTGTGATGACTGGCAGTAACTTTGGATCAGCATTGACCATTGAGAATCTGAGACTGAAATCCAGAGCTTCTGCATCAGTTTCCGGCGTGAGGCTGCGTTTCATCAAGTCGGTCGCAGCCGCGTACTTTCCGTTGACGGCGACGAAGATCGCTTCAGCAAGATTTGCCTTGCTAACTCGCATCAAGAACTTGGAGGCAACGCGATCAAAGGCAACTCTCAGGTCAACATCTCGAAGGAGTTCGGTCGCCCCAGTCCGTCTCAACAATCTCAGTATTTCGGTCTCGTGCCCAGTTAACAGCGTCACGTCATCCATCGATAGGAGGATCAGCGGTGCGAGTGTGTCGATGGATGTGGCCGTTTGGAATTGCAGCGTTTGCTTATCGCGTATGCGTTGGATGATGGTTTCAAGAGCATTGAATCTCTCCTGAGCATCGCCATCGAGGGAGTCGATCAATTCAGGATGGTTTGCCCGAACCTGAAGAAACGTCTCACGAATCGCTGGCTCGTCACCGAGGATGTCCCGATAAGTGGGCCAAGGAGGGAAGATCGAGTCGTCGCCGCCCAAGAATTTGTCGATCTTCATCTGAAGATCTGATTGGGCCAGCTGAATGACGATCTCTTCAACCCGATCGCGGGCTTCGGGATCCGTGATCGTATCCAATCGCTTCCTCAGGGGTTCAACCACCTGCCAGCCGGCAGACATCAGTTCGCTCGCCGCCCTTTCCCTTTCGGCAAATCGATCCGAGTGCAAGCCATCAACCCACTCATCAATCTGAGACGGTGTGACCATTTGGGAGACCGACAGAGTCTCGGCTTGAAGTGGGTTGATGAGGACGATCGCAACGACTGTCGAGGTCGCAAGCAAGGCAAGTTTCATTTCGCTCTCGTTCTGGGCATTGGCCAGCATGCTCGGCCTTCGATTTTCCAGACACCGAAGGCAGCTCTATTGTAGATCCGCCGCCAGTACAGCGTTAGGGCTGCAGGGCTGCGTTGATCTTCGCAGCCAGGATGAAGTCGTTCTCACTCAGTCCACCGATGGCGTGCGTGGTCAGGACAATGTTCAGGTGGCGATATCCCGTCAGGTGCAGATCCGGATGATGCTGTTCTTCCTCGGCCAGGATGGCGACCTTTTCGACGGCGCTAATCGCCTTCGCGAACGTTCCGGCATTGATTTTCCTTCCGATGGCGGCTTTGTCTTCCCGCAACTTCCAGCCGGGGACCTCCCCTAGGAGCCCTTCGATCTCAGTTTCGCCGAGCGGGGCGATGCCACCTTCGCAAGGTTTGCAATGCTTGGTTTCTAAACTTTCTGGTTCCACGGTCATACTCCATCCCAAAACGCGGTAAATGCCATTGAATTGGCTTACAAAGTCGGCCGGTCGATTCGATGGCAGCCGGACGGGTGATCCGTGACGGCTGGTGCGTAGTATACCCTTCGCCGGCTCGACATAGATCGTTGCGTTGCTTTCAAGAGGGCGATCAAAACTGCTAGACATCAAAGCACTCTGAAAAAACGATCAGTCTTGATTCGAAGGGCGATAGACGACATCAGGGTGAGGGAAGCCAAGTCGTTTGTCGACGCGGTTGAAGACATCCTTGCCTAAAAGGTGGCGTTGAAGGTTGACGCATGCCAAATGGGTGGAGTCGTCGACGCGACGATAGGATTGCGCCCCGACATGCGGCGTGATGATAACGCGGTCGTCATCCCACAACTCGCTTTCACTGGACAACGGCTCCACTTCGGTAACGTCGAGTCCAACACCGCGTAGTTTTCCGGATTCTAGCGAAGCGACTAAAGCATCCTCGACCACGACGGATCCCCTCGCGACGTTAATAAGGTAGCTTCCATCTTTGAATCTCTTGAGACGTTCATGATCAAAGAGGCCCTCGGTGCTTGCATTGAGTGGTAGCGTCAAAATTACGATGTCGCTTTGGCCAATCAATTCATCTAAGGCATCGGCGGGCATCAGTTCATCGACTTCGGCGGGACACGAAACGGGATAGTAATCCGTTGCGATGATTCGAGTTTCCCATGTCGACAACATGCGAGCGATGAGCCTTCCATTTCCACCGAGCCCCACGATGCCAACGGTCTTGCCACGCAGGTCGTCGGTGGGAAGTCGAACAAAACTACGTTCGGCTTCGGCGCGGAAGAAGCGAGGCAAACCCCGCAGCAAACCGAACAGCAACGAGAACGTCTGTTCGGCAACCTGGGGAGCAAAGAGTCCCGAGGCGCTGCTAACGACGATATCTGATTCAATCACCTCGGGTGTGAGGCAATGGTCCAAGCCGGCCGCAGAAGATTGAATCCACTTTAGACGGCCCCGATTGACAACTCTTTCCCAATCAACCGGTACTTTGGCATGTCCAATAAATATGTCGGCAACGGGAAGGGCTTCATTGACGTGTTCCTGGCCGGCATTGATGATGTTGGCCTGGGGCGCCGCCTGCTGCAGTCGATCAATGTGCCGTTCTTCTACCGGATAGCACAGAACGATGTTGGTTTGATCCATGGGGCAGTTTACCAGTGTTGGTGCGAATTCTATTCCCGAGGAAGTCGATGGATGCCTATGAAAAACGACAATCTATCAGTTGACGATTCGGATTCGAAGGCATCGCAAGTCAGTTGTGGCACCTTTCCGCGAAGGCAGTTCGCGATCTTGTTTTTGTTCGTTGTCGTTGGCCTTGATGCTTTGGGGCGAGGTGAAAGCCAAAAAAGAGAATGGCCAGCTTCCATCTTTGACGCGTCGCTTGCCAAAACGGCGGATGGCTGGAGCACCGATGAGTTACTGGTGCGTCCCGATCTTCGTAAGAAGTTCTTAGCAGAGTTTTCTCAAACAGTCGAATCGCCCGTGGATGAGCGGGGTGTGTTGTTGTCCCTGCTTCGGCATCGAAAAGCAGGGAGGCTGACCTATCGAAGTGAGCGGCGCTACCGGGATCAGCGAAACCTCGATCAAGCCGATTCGACGAGGATGGCGATCGAGATCGCTGGAAGGACGGTGATGGATCGGCATCGAATCACCAGTGACACGCTGGTTTGCGATCCCAAACTTCGTGCCGAGTTCCTCGAGGAGCTTGTGAAGGTTGATGCGAAGGGCTTTATTGGCGAGGCGGACGCACTGCGATCATTGATGAGGCTTCGTAAGCAAAGGCAGCTCAAGCCTGAGCTGGTCTTGCAGATCGCTGATTGGGACAGAGAAGTAACAACTTGGTCGCTCGATGGGCTTGCAGAAAAGTTGGAAGCAGATGGGTTTTCCAAGTTGCCGGGAATTTACTTGTTTCGTGATGCGAGTGGATATCTCTATGTGGGCGAGGCAAAAAATCTTGCCACGCGTTTGAAAACGCACTTGGATTCAAGTGACCGTCTTGCTCTTTTGGGGCATTTGGAAAACGCCGAACCGGGGTCGATATCGGTTGAAATTCATGCGTTTGGTGATGATTCACCCGCTTCGAAAGTGTCTGTAAGACGGGCTTACGAGAGCGAATTGATTCGAAGCCGAAAACCGCGGCTCAACATTCGGCCGTGAAACATCGAGGCAAACTTTTCCGGTTCTGACGCTTCGACCGCCCGAGACACCCAAAGACGTGTCGTCTCGATGACAATGGTCGTGCATGTTGTGCCGGTTGCACCGATACCCCATCTGTAGTCTTTGACCGTTCGAGATGGGAGGCACGTTGTGCCCATGCGAAATTCAAACCAAATGAAAACGATAGGCCGGGGCAAACGAAGCCTACTCGTCGCAGCCATTACTTTGGCATCTGCGCACGTGAATACTTCGGTATTTGCCCAAACCGTTCAGCAACCGACACGTCTTCCGACGGTCGTTCACGCCGAAGGAGCCGCCCAAAGCGATCACAGGGCAAAAGAGCTTGAGGCTTTGATGGCTGAGATTCGTCGGCGAAGCCAAGGGGTTTCTCGACCGACGTCGGGTGATCGTACACCGGAAGTACGTCAACCAGCGATCGATGATGCTTCGGTCCTCGCGACCATGTCCGCCGATGGCTATTTCCGGACGGCTCGTAAACGATTGGATGCGGCCTACGTCGACTTTGACGCTCGAGCTTATGTCGGTGCCCAAAGGTCAGCGGAAGACGCATTGCTGCTTATCGCACAGGCAATTGACAGCCAGGCAGTGGCATCAGTCCAAGCAGGCGCTCAAGCACAGGCCGCACTTGAGCGAGCGATGACGGCAATTTCAGAGGCTCGTCAGTTTTATCAGGGTGGGACGCCGGTGATGCCGGAGATGGTCGAGCGGCTTTTGCGAACCCATCGCACTCGAGTGGATCTTTCGAGTCCGGGAGCCACAAGTTCGGTCTCGGTCATTGCCGACCGGTACCTTCATCAGGCGAGGCTAGATCTTCACCCGCTTGCCGCGAACAGCGTGATGGCTGCTGAGGCCATGGATTTACTCGCCGCGATCACGCTGAGACGGGCTGAACCTGACCAGTTACCAGGACCGACGGCCGTCACATTGCGACGGGCTGCTCTTCAGGGCCAACCTGCGAATGCGGATCTCGCTATTCGCCTGGCAGAGCACCTGCGAGATGTTGGGTTGGCTGATGAAGCGAAGAAAGCCCTAGGTCATACCCTCGGATTGAGGTTCGATCCAAACGCAGCTTCTGTCTTGGCGAAACACCTGGCTGCCGATGGCGACTTTCAAGGAGTGGCCACCATCAACGAACGTTTGGTTGCGGTTGGTGCACAGCCGATTTCTACACCAACGCCCACAGCCAACGCGACTCCGCCAGGGCAACGGTTCGATATCGTTCAGATGACTCCGGATGCATTCGCTCGAGTCTCGCCGGTTCAGCAAAGCGGGCGACCTACTCAAGCGGCTCCGCCGCAAGTTCCGGTTCAAAGTGCGCCTTATCCCGCGGTTGCCTACGGCGGCTCCGTGCCACAACAAGAGGAAAAGCCTTCGACTTGGAGTCGCATTCGAAGAAGTTTCAGCCTCCCATCAATGCCCAGCGTCAATCCATTTTCGGTCGTCTCGTTCCGTAAGCCGAGTGCCGGTGTGTCCGGTAATACTGAGCCGTCTACGGTCTCCTCTCAGGGCGGCTTTAATGGTGGCGAGGTGATTGATCCATCGGCAGGTACCGATGGTGGCAATGCACCATCGAACTTTGCGGCTCCCATGGGTGCTATCTCGCCGGTTGGTCAAGCCAACCCCTATGGCGGCCAGGTCGCGCCTGCGATGACAGGGCCAAACGTGAAGCCAACGTGGACCCAGCGTGTCCGTAGCGTATTTCGACTTCCCTGATTGGTCTGAATGGCGATAACACTGCAGTCGATGATTCCCGACGCTATCAATACGTCCCGCTCGCAGGCTTCCAACGCTGGCTCTTTGGCTAGGTGGATGGTTCTGGGCATGCTGTTCTCTTTGGTGAGTATCCAGACTCCCTCAGCTTTCAGCCAGTTGATAGTCGATGGGACCGTGCCCCCAAGCGAGCCGATGGTTTGGGTTGATGGCGAAGTGATCAACGAGAACGTACCCTCGCGATCGCTACTTCCGGTCGAAGCGAATGATTGCGGGTGTCGTAACATTTCCGGAGGATTTCCCTGCAAGGGCGGATGTCAACCGTGCGGGGTAGGTGTGGATTGCGCAGACAATTGCGGCGTTGAATCACGATGGTCTGAGATGCGGCCCATGACATTCTCAGCCTATGGCCCCGGAGGCTACGCGGGGCCGGCTCGAATAGCGCACTTGGGACGTTATCGGCTTCGCCCTGGAGATCAGCTAGAGATCTACTATCTGGTGACTCGACGGCAGGCGTCAGGCTCTTATCGGCTCGTCCCCGGCGACGAGGTGCTTATCGAAGAGGCGAATGATGCCGAGATCACTCGAGGTACGCTGGAAAACGGCCTGGTGATCCAGCCGGACGGTTCAATCACTGTCCGTCTCTTGGGTGAGGTTCAGGCCGCCGGACTCACGATTGCTCAGCTTCGTGAATCACTGAACGAACGTTACAAGGTCTTTATCAAGAATCCTTCGATCGACGTGACGCCCGTCCGAACCAACTCGCTTGCTGAAGACATTCGAGATGTGGTTGCCGGAGTTGGTGGATTCAATCGGCAGGTGCTTGCGGTCACCGTGATGCCAGACGGGAAAATTCGACTCCCAGGCATTGGTGAGATTTGTGTTCAAGGGTTCGATCTCAATCAAGCGAAACGTGAGATCAATCTTCGCTATGCCGAGATCGTGGTGGGATTAGAAACCGAACCCATTCTTATTCAACAGGCGCCGCACTTCGTTCATGTCATGGGCCAAGTTGCGTTGCCAGGTCGAATTGAATTAACAGCACCGACGACCGTGCTCGGTGGCATTGCGGCGTCTGGTGGACAGCTTGCCGGTGCCAACCTTCGGCAAGTGGTGATTTTCAGACGAGCGGAAGACTGGCGAATCATCTCAACGATGTTGGATTTGCAGGGAGCGGTTTACGGAAAGCGGCCCACACCAGCCGATGAAATTTGGCTACGCGATGGTGATGTGATCATTGTCCCGGCCAAGCCGATCATTTGGTTCAACAACTGGGCTCAGCAGATCTTTACCGACGGTCTCTATCGAATCTTCCCGGCGCAATTCGAAAGCGGCGATTTGTAGGCTAGGTTTCGACGGTCTGTTCGCTCTTTTGAGCGATGATGGCGTCGAGTTCAGACTGCAACCTAGGCAGGATCTCGTCGTATTTGAACGCACCCAAAGCTTCGGTGCCCTTCTTCAGATTCACTCTCGTCGGTCCACACCAAAGGCCAAGGTCCGCGTCATCGGTTTCGCCAGGACCATTCACTCGGCATCCCATTACGGCAATGGTGATGTCATAGTCTTTGGCATAGTCCGTCATCTCTTTGACACTTTGAGCCAGGTCGATGAAGGCTTCGTTCTCGACGCGTGAACAACTGGGACAGGAGATGATATTGAGTTTCTTGTCATCGAACTTGACCACGCTACGAACGCGACCGGCGTAGATATCGTCGATGATTGTGCGTCCCGCTTCGATCTCTTCGGGCTTCCGATCGTTGGGTAGGGTTAATGAGACACGAACGGTGTCACCAATTCCGATTCCGATGAGTTGTTCGAAGGCGACGCGAGTTTTGATAACGCCTTCAGGCGGCATGCCGGCCTCCGTCACACCCAGGTGAAGCGGCACGTCTGGCCGCTCTTTGGCGAACAACTTGTTGACTTCGACGACCAGTCTTGGGTCGCTGTCTTTCAGCGAGACGATGTAACGATCGAAACCGATCGAATCGAGGTAGTTGCAGTGGTCGAGGGCACTTTCGAGCATCGGCGAAATTGAGTCATGTTCGTCGTACTTGGCCTTCTTGGCGGGATCGACACTGCCGCAGTTGACACCAACCCGAATGGCGCAGTCGTGCTCGACCGCATGGCCAACGATGAAGTCGACTTTCTCCTGCCAGGTCTTGTCACGATCGTGATGGTACAGGTGTCCAGGGTTGTAGCGAATTTTGTCGACAAACGGAGCCACCTTGGCGGCAAGCCGGAAGCTCTCCTGGAGATCGACGGCTAGATTTGCATCGGTGCGTTCCCGAATCTCAGCCAACGCTTTGGCATCCTTGCCGCTATCGACGGCGATTCGAATCACTCCAGCGCCAGCGGCGGCGTACGCGTTGGCTTGGGCAACCGTCGCGTCAACATCGGCGGTTTTGGTTGCCGTCATGCTTTGCACGGCGATCGGATTCCCGTCGCCAATCGTCAAATTCCCAACACGTACAGCTCGGGTCGGGTTGCGGCGAATGATCATGGTGTCGTCGCGCTTGCGAAAAATGAAGGCAAGAGATTTGGAGGCGGACTTGGGGTATATTCTTACCTTGGAAACCGTTGACTCCCACCCGCCAAAACTCACAACGGTTTCGGCAAGCGAGAAATCCATCGTTAAACGGTCTTAACCGAGTTCTATGCCCACGACCCCTACGTCGTCCCCATCAAATTCGTTCGATCCCGCAGCATTCCACCGTGACGACGGAATAGCAAAGCGTTTCATTGCCGCAACGCTCTTATGGATCGTCGTTGCGTCTTGCGTGGCGGGGGGGCTCCTGCTGCTGTTGCTCAATCCAGATTGGTCGAACGAGCATCTCAACTTGACGTGGGGCCGGGTCCGTCCGATCCAGACCACCTTGATGTTTTGGGCGGTTGTCGGCAATGCGGGGTTTGCATCGGTCTATTACGCTTTGCCCCGGCTTTGTGGACGTCGAATGGCCTCAACCGTCCTTTCGCGTCTGCATTTCTGGGCTTGGCAATCGTGGGTCGTCGCCTCGATCGCAACCTTCCCGCTCGGTCTGACGCAATCCAAAACGCTCATGGAGGGGGAATGGTGGTTGGACGTTGCCTTCGCGGTGATCACGCTCGGACTCTTGGTGCCCAACGTGGTTGCGACGGTGGCCTTGCGTCAAGTTGAACGGCTCTACGTGTCCGCCTGGTTCTTCCTTGCCGGTGTGCTGCTTCTTGGGGTTGGTTTTCCGCTGGCGAATTTGTCGGACAGCTTTTCGAATGTAAAGAGCGATTCAACGTTCCCCGGCACGGCCGACGCCATTCTGCATGGACTTGGTTTTCAAACGGTATTGGTTTCGCTGGTCGGATTTTTGTCGGTTGGAACGGCTTATTATTTCATCCCGCGTCTGACGCGACGACCATTGGCGTCTTATCCATTGATTGTGGTTCACTTTTGGGCACTAGTGATCGCGGGAATATGGTCGTCTCCGCTGTGGCTGCACGGCTCGCCGGTTTCCGATTTTCTTTCGAGTCTGGGGTCGATCTTTGGACTGATTGCCTGGCTTCCGGTATTGGCCACGGTTTGGTTGTTGTTGCGTAACCTCCAATCCGATTGGGTGGAAAAACTAGATCAACGTGACACGGCGTCCAGCGATCGGTTGGCGGGGCGATGTTTTACTTTCGCCGTGCTCGGACTTCTTATCCTCGCGATTCACTTGCCGATTCTCGGTGTTCAGCGATTGCATTGGTGGGTTCAGTATTCTGACTGGACAACGGCCATGGCATGCCTGGCCGTGCTGGGCTGGTCAACGATGCTGTTCTTGGGCATGGCGTATTTCCTGGCACCTCGGATGAGTGGTCGTGTCTTGACGATCGGACCTTGGGAACGCTTTCACTTTTATGGTTCGTTGTGCGGAGTTGCCCTGGTGGTCGTCTCCTTTGGGATCGCGGGCGTCACGCAATCTGCGATGTGGTTTGCCACTGATTCCGTCGGCAACCTCGCCTACGTAGAGTTTGTCGACAGCGTCACGGCGTCCGCGACTTGGCGAGCCGTTGCCGCATTGGGTTTCGCAATATTGATGTTGGCATCGATGGTTGGCGCAACAAGGCTGTTGATTCACATGGTAGGGGGTATCGCGACAGCAACGTCCGACGAACCCCTCACGATTGGAGATCCTCAGGCCATCTTCAAAGGTCGAAAAACGCCTCGTTTGACCGACGCCCCCGTGCTCGGTCTTGCGAAGCACTTGGAAGCTTCG
Source organism: Planctomycetota bacterium (assembly GCA_039027135.1). GTDB lineage: Bacteria > Planctomycetota > Planctomycetia > Pirellulales > Pirellulaceae > Rubripirellula. Next base: position 6,654 of record JBCCKZ010000021.1, on the reverse strand, counting down.
AAGGATATGCTTTGGCATCGAAGCCTGGAACGCAGCCCCACGGCATTGGTCGCTTTGGTTGCGTTTGCTTTCCTTGCGGCAATGATTGTTCAGGTCGGTCCGGTACTAGCCACCGCAGCCGTTACCGAGGGCGCCGGGGCTACTAAATACACTCCGTTGCAGTGGTACGGCCGCGACCTTTATATCCAAGAAGGGTGTGTTCAGTGTCACAGCCAAAACGTTCGTCCCATCGTTGCTGAGACGAAACGCTATGGAGCTTTGAGTTCGCCGAGTGAATCCACCCGGGAGCACCACATCCAGTGGGGACTTCGCCGTATCGGCCCTGATCTGGCTCGTGAGGGTGGCAAGCAAACCAGTGTTTGGCATTGGAAACATCTTTCGGATCCCAGGTCTATGACGGAGGGATCGGTCATGCCAAGTTTCGAATACCTCACATCAGAGCCAATCAATTACGAGCAGCTGATCGCACGGTCAGAGGCGGGAATTGAGCTGGGTGCTGTGGTGCCGATCGAGGACGCGGCAAATATTTTGGAGATCTCGCGTCGAGAAGCGGAACGAGTAACAGCCGATATTGTTGGCGGCGGCGGCCCAGTGTTGGTCGAGGGTCAGCTCACCATCGATATGAAAGCTGTTGCCTTGATTGCCTATTTACAAAGACTGGGCATTTAGCAGCGGATTTGCACGTTCGCACTGAAACACTACGATGAGGCTATGAAAGTTCTTTTAGATGAAGATCGGTTGCGAAACGGCGTCGGTGAGTTGGCAAGCCGCATCGATGAGTGTTATCCGCATGACAAACCGTTGACCGTTATCGCCGTGATGACGGGTTCCATTGTGCTTTTTGCTGACCTGATCCGTCGGCTCTCGATGCCTCAGCGGGTCGGGGTCATTCGAGCATCCAGTTACCGGGGTGGCACATCGAGCGGCGAATTGACCATTGATGCGGCGATGATGATCGATGTTCGTGATCGCGATGTTCTTCTCGTTGATGACATTTTTGATACCGGCAAGACTTTGGATCGATTGGCTGACACGCTAAAAGAGCACGGGGCAGCTTCGGTGAAGACGGCTGTGTTGCTCAAAAAAGACCGTGAGCATCAAACGGATCTTCGGCCCGATTTTGTGGCATTTGAAATCCCTGATGAATTTGTGGTTGGATACGGACTCGATTACATGGATATGTATCGAAACTTGCCGTACTTGGCTGTTTTGGAGCCTGATGAAATCCAGCAGACTGCGGCTCAGTCATTACGCTAGGGCCCATGAATGAAGCCTCTGCAAAGCCCCCCGAGCCTCGTGAGATGACGCCGAGAGAGTGAGCACGCGTGGCCCGCTTAAACGAATGCCACGAATCGTGTGGCTGCGAAGGGCTCTGTGGCCGCAGTGTGGACTGGCGGGTGTGACACTCTCGATGAAAATAATCGATGGGTTGGCGAGGCTTGGTCACCATGTTCACGCGATAGGTCGGCGTGAGAAGAATCAGTGGCCGACAAAGATGCACTTCATGCACTCGGTCATCCATCGTCCCGTGGGCGTGGCGAGTCACGATTGGACAGGTAATCGCTTTCTCCGCGATCTGGAGCGGTATCTCAAGTCGACATTGGAGAGTCATGATGTACTCGTTGTCGATGGTATTCGAGACGAAATCATCGCGTCGGTGATGGCCAGCAAAGCTCATCAAATGCCGGTCGTAGCGATCTATCGAGATGATGGGCTTATTGAAGACAAAGTCTATTGGCAAAGCAGTCGAAATGGTCGAAAGATCTTTGATGCACTTCTGCAAGTCGACGCGTTGGTGACCCACAATGCATCCACATCGAGGCGATTGGTCGCGATGGGGATGCCAACCGAACAAGTGCAGCAGATTGTCGATGGCGTGCCGCCCAAACGGCTTACGCTTGAAGCGAAAAGTGATGTTCGCAGACGTCTAGCAATGGCCAACGGAGACCTCATCGCTGATGATGACGAGCAGGTGCTGCTTGTCATCACGCCGCTTGTTCGCGCGACATCGATCATGGATTTCGTTCGTTTGATCCCAAACATTCTCGAAGCTAACGAACGACTTCGTATTTGGATCATCGGCGATGGTTCGCTTCGGGATAAAGTGCATCGTGAATTGTGTGAACTGGGCGTGCGTCAGCGCGTTGCGATTCCCGGAGTGTTTGCCGATCGACAAGACCTGTTTGATGCAAGCGACGTCGTGTTGCAGCTGGGTAACGTGGATTACCGAGACACTTTGATCGAATGCATGGCGAAGGAAATACCACTCATCGCTCCCGACTACTTGGCGTTAGATTGTTTCGAATCAACCCGCTATGTGATGGACCAGCCTCAATCGATCGCTGAACGGGTCAATGACGTGCTAGCGTCATATGATGAATACAACCTCCCATCTAAACGCCAGCAGGCAGAATCCGTTGGAGAGGTATCGTGGCACCAAACGATCGAAGAGTGGTCATCGCTGCTGACGACTTGCGTCGAAAAACACCTAGCCAGTAGGACAAAGCAAGTCGTATGACGACCCGGATCGCCTATGTGATTCCGACCCTGGTTCAAGGTGGTGCGGAGAAGCAGCTTTCGCTATTAGTGCGGAATCTGCCTCAATCCGAATTCGAACCACGTGTTTTCATTTTGACACATGATGGGCCGCTCTCGGACGAGGTTCGAGAAGCAGGCATTCCCGTTGAATTGATTGGAAAGTCGTTTAAGGCTGACCCTACTGCATTGTGGAGACTTTCACGCCAGATCAAGAAGTTTGATCCGCAGATCATGCAGTCCAGCTTGTTTGCAGCGAATAGCTTTGGGCGTGTCGCCGCGATGATGGCGGGCGTTCCGATTCGGATCGCGTCGGAACGTTGCGTCGACCATTGGAAAACTCCTTTTCACTTTTGGATTGATCGAAGACTTGCGAGTCGCTCGGCGGCCATGACGACGAACTCGCAAGGCGTGGTCGAGTTTTATTCATCTCATGGAATCGACGAGAAACTGTTCGAGGTGATTCCCAACGCGATCGAGCCTTCACGTCCTCCAAGCGTGGGTTTTGAGTCGAGAGAGGCTATTGCCGAACGCTTGGGTGTCGATCCCGAGAGGCATTGGATCCTTGCGGTGGGACGTTTATGGCACCAGAAACGCTATCGGGATTTGATTTGGGCAGCCGAATTGCTGAGCGCGATGAGAGGTGACACCCAGTTTCTTATTTGTGGTGATGGCCCACAGCGAGATGAGTTGCTCCGATTTCGAGACAGCGTTTCAAAGCCTGAGCACGTCAAGTTTCTCGGGCACCGTGAAGATATCAGTGATTGGCGGCATGAGGCATTTGTGTTTTGGAATGGAAGCGAAGCTGAGGGCCAAAGCAATTCCATCCTTGAATCCATGTTAGCTGGTGTGCCGGTTGTTGCTTCAAACATTCCGGGCAACCGAGATCTCATCGAAGACCGGTTGACCGGGCGATTGGTGACTCTAGGTGAAGCCTCTGAATTTGCCGCGGCAACTCATGAGTGGCTCGAAGACCCCAAACAAGCAAACGCCATCTCAGAATCGGCCAAGAAACGTATTCGGTCGGATTTTACAACCGAGCGGATGGTGGAGCGGTACGCGGCGCTTTACCGGCGACTACTTCAAAACTGAAAGTAGACGAAGGGACGATAGCCCGTTGGGCTGTAGGCGATCAAACACCAAATCGCAATGGTCGTCACGATCGGCGAGTACCAACGATTTATGGGTAATCTCATCGTTCTTCTCAGCGGCGTTCGCCATGCGATATGATCAATGCACATCAGGCTGAGCACCAACAGGACCAATGGCGGGTACCAGCGAAGTCCGGTCTGCCAAGTTGAGATTCCGCCTACGACCGTGAGCGCATCAGTATAGGTTTCAGCTCGGAATAGGATCCATCCAAGCAACACCACCGCGATCGTGAAGAGCCAGCCGACAATGGGTTGATGAATCCATCGGGCTCGTCTCGTTGCGGCAAGTGCCATGCCGTGAAGCCCGCCCCAAAAGACAAACCGCCAAGCGGCGCCGTGCCAAAGCCCCCCCAGAACCATTGTCGTGAGCAGATTAAGCGTCGTGCGTTTTTCTCCCGATCGCGAGCCGCCCAGCGGGATGTAGAGGTAGTCTTTCAACCATCGTGAAAGCGTCATGTGCCAACGTCGCCAAAACTCGCTCGGCGACGTTGAGAGGTAGGGATGCCTGAAGTTTATAGGGAAGTGGTATCCAAGCACCTTCGCCGACCCGATCGCCATGTCACTGTAGCCCGAGAAGTCGTAGTAAATCTGGCCCGCGTAGGCAATGGAAACCAATAGCAGCGTTCCGCCGCTGTAGAGTTCCGGTCCCTCGTAGACAACGTCGACGAATTCACCGAGCCGGTCCGCCAACAAGATTTTTTTGACTGCCCCGCGAAGGATCATCTGCAGGCCACCATAGAGGCGTCGTCGCGAAAACTCCGGCGTGCACTGGAGCTGGGGCATTAGCTCGGAAGCACGAACGATCGGGCCGGCGACGAGTTGTGGGAAAAACGAAACATAAAGTGCGAAATCCAAAAAGGATCGGCAGGCGGGGATCTTTCGACGATACACGTCAATCGAATAGCTCATCGTTTGGAACGTGTAAAAGCTGATCCCAACAGGCAGAACTACCGAAAGCGAGCCCGTGCCCAGCCCCATTGGTGCGAGCACCGCAGTAGCCGAGTTAATAAAGAAGTTGGCGTACTTGAATGTCGAAAGTAGCCCCAGGTTGAAAACGAGGCTTGTTGCTAAGGCAAGTCCGCGGTGTCTTGCATGCCGGCTATCGAGATAGCGTCCAATCGCGTAATCGACCATTGTCGATAAGACCAGCAGGCCGCAGAATCGATAATCCCAGAAAGCATAAAAGTAGTAGCTTGCTCCCAGAAGCCACGTGTGACGCGATTGAGTCGACGAAAAACGCCAGGCGACCACGGCCACGATTGCGAGAAAGATCGGATATTCGAGTCGGGTGAATCCCACCGATTTACATCACGGCGAAATAGTTTTCGCACGCAAAGTCCAGGTACTCTTGTTTCAGTTCGATTGGAAGATCATTGTAAAGACAATAGTTGCGAACTTGCAGCAGCAGGTCACGTGGTTGACACATTCGCATCGGCCGATCGACCGGGCGATAGTGCTTTTCGAGCAAGTACTCGCAGGCGCCTTCCTTGAACGGCACCTTGACCACCTTGCACATGATTTCGAATAGTTTCTTGAAGTCGGCTTCCGGTGGATCCTCGGCTTCGATCTTGTAGGGAATTCGACGTAGGAAAGCGTCGTCGACGAGATCTTTCGGTTCCAAGTTGGTGCTGAAGACAACAAGCTGATCAAAGGGTACCTGGATCTTCTTTCCCGACGACATATTTAGAAAGTCGTAACGTTTTTCGAGGGGAACGATCCAGCGGTTGAGCAGTTCGTCGACACGCATCTTCTGCCTTCCAAAGTCATCAATGACCAATGTCCCGCAGTTGCTCTTCATCTGGAGCGGTGCTTCGCTGATTTTGCTAACGTGATTGGTTTGAACTTCAAGCATCTCCATCGTTAGCTCGCCACCCGCGATAATCGTTGGTCGTTTGATGCGAACCCACCGCTTGTCAAAGCCTCCCACATCGAGGAGCCCGGCTCCCGCTTCCGGCATTTCGAGCTCATGGCACATAGGATCGAATACCCGCATGATCTCACCATCGATTTCGATGGCGCGGGGAACCCAAATGTGCTCGCCGAATGCACCGGTCACTCGTTCGGCAATCGACGTTTTTCCGTTCCCGGGGAATCCGAAAAGGAACATGCCCTTTCCGCTTGCAACGGCCGGCCCAAGCCGTTTGAGCATGGCGGGGTTGATCAGTAGATCGTGGAAAGCACGTTGGAGATCTGCCTTCTTTGGGTATTGCCCTTCGATTGACTGCTGTTTGACGCTGTCGATGTACTGCGATAACGATACTGGGCAGGCGCCATGATAGGTGCAGTCTTGTTCATGGCTTCGAGCGATGTGCCTTCCGGATTCCGTCAGGACATAGACATAGTCATTGGTTGAGGTGGCATTCTTGTAGGCAACGTGCTGGTCCATTTTGATGCGTGTCAAAATGGGTTCTATCAACCGAAACGGAAGCTTGGTTTGCTCGGCAACACGGCGTCCTTCGCTTTCTCCCGAATTGAGGAGGAATCGAAAGATGATCGCTTCAACAAGCGATTCCTTAATTTGTGACTTGTGAAGGTCTTCCGGTTCTGCAGGACGAAAAGGCTCGCCTCTTGAAGGCCGGAAGTTGGAGGCCAATCCCAGGCTCGAAGAACCGTCGGGTACCGGTGCGCCGCCCTTTGGCTGTGTTCGCGGTGGGTTCGAAGCCGGTGGCCTAGCAGTGGCTTGTGCGGCTGGGGCTGCCACCGGCGTCGGGGGAGCGGACGTGGTGCTTGCAGCAGGGGGGCGCGAGGAGGCCACCGGTGTCTCGGGAATGTCGTCGACGCTCTCTCCGCTGGAAAGCTTCTGGATTCGCGAAAGCAATGAATCGAGTTTTGAATCCACGTCACTCACTGATCACTCCGTTCGCCGCCCTTTCAGCGATTTTTTCAATCTGTCTTCTAGGTCATGAGAGTGGCCCGTCAGAAACAGTTCTCCCTGGGGGCGTGAAACCCGCCGATTGCCCGTCCTAAG
>JBCCKZ010000020.1:0-19058 GCA_039027135.1 Planctomycetota bacterium | reverse complement strand
GCTAGCCGTATCGATCGCCGAAGCCGCGAACATCAATGATTGGGCAACACATGAGTGTTCCCAACTTCTGCTTGAACGACTCACTCAACGAAACTAAAGGCAATCACAACGAAGCCATCGCTGCGATCTTGAAAACTGCTGTTCCCTGGGAGTTGTTCAAGTCTGGTCAGTCCGCCGAGCCCCAGGCAATGGGTGAGATCAAACAGTTCATGCTTGAGCTACCAGATGAAGTCATTGATGTCCTCCATGACTCCGTGGCACCGATTGATGAAGACGGAATCGTCTTGTGCTCGCTCAACAAACTCCAGCCTGGAATGGTTTTGGCCAAATACGTCATCATAAGCGACGGTGTTCGGTTGCTGCGTCAGGGTCGACGACTTGATGAATCCACCATCGATAGGCTTGGTCGCCACTTCGCCGACCAACCAGTTCGCATCGCGGTCACCTTGGACTGATCGTTCGGAATCAACCTCTTCGATGCTGCCAAGCGATCACGGCATGATCTCATTGTCATCGCGATGTCCGTAGTAGCTCCAAAGTTTTGGATCGACAAAGGGCGTGAAGAACCCAACCGCGCCATCCATCAGCGCCGCGTTGACTCCGCCAACATGTGCACTTGCAAAGCCACCGACGTAGAGCGGATCAATCTCACGAAGCGGCGGCACACCAACCCGCATTTGGTTTTCCGCAACAACAGCTTTCTCTAGCTCGCTCAGACCCGCCTGATCAAGCCATTGTCGCCATTCGTTGACGGGGTGATCGGTGTTGCGAAGCGTTGATCTCGTTCCCACCATCCATCCGAGCGAATCAACGCCAGACCAAGCTTCTGAAACCGCGAGCGTATGACTGGCCCCATCAGTAATGTCAGACATGCGAACGGGGTCATTTTGTCTAAAGACTCCGCGACTGTCCTCATCGATAGGCGTTTCACTCCCGCCATAACACCCCGCATAGCTACTGATGCCTAGACCATCAACGCTGTAGTAGTGACTTGTGTCAACGGCCACACCTTGGGGAACATAAGCGCTCAAAGTAGGATCCGACGGACACCTGAAAACGCTTATGTTCGCTGTACGGACATCCTTATTGGCATCACCAAAGGCACCAGCTTCAAAGTCATATCGCTCGTAAATCGCTCGATGTTCGAGTTGAGGCAGGATTCGCACCATCCAACCCGTCTTATCACCACCGACGGTATCTGCAACAGGACTTTGTTTATCGGTCACACCAATCGGCAGGTGCTCAAATGAGAACTCAAAGTTCTGAAGTGCCAAGGCAAACTGGCTGAGATTGTTAGAACATGCTGAACGTCTCGCCGCCGCCCTCGCTTGTTGAACCGCCGGAAGCAACAGCCCAATCAAAATACCGATGATGGCAATCACCACGAGTAACTCAACGAGCGTGAATGCCTGCCGCCTACTTCGACCGATCATCGTCTTTGCTCTATTTTGCAAGGTTTCTACTTTCGTGACCAAACATCGTTTAAAAGGTTGTTCTTTCACTCGTTACTCTCTCCATTCTGCTCTTGTGCTCAACGCTGACCTGCTGGGGAGCCCATGTCATGACCAGCTGAAAGGCGTATCGTGTGTTTTGTCTGGGACGTGACTAACACACTCCGGGCCATCGTCGCTGAAACGCTATACCCACCACTGGGCTGCTCAACCAGATCCACGCGAGCGACAAGAAACCCGGCGAAATCTTCTTTGAAATCAATCTGATCGCCTTCCTTGAACACTTCATCCAAGCCAATCTCTAGCACTTGCAAAGCAACGCTTTTGGCCAATAGTCGCGTCTGAACCATCTGTTCGTGTCGCTGGCTCTGTCGCCGGATCGAGATCGTTTCTCGTAGATCGTGAGCGAGCAACAGGCCTGCGACTCCGAGTGCAACGACAACCACGACCAACACGATTGCCCGCCGACTTCTCATCTGTTTTCGGCACAATTGAGTCATTAGGAATCTCCTCGAGATCGCCGTGTTTGATCACTGCGATCTTTGGACATAAAAGACTTTCGCCAGACTAGCTTTCCGCCCCGAGAACACTCCAACCAAGCAATGCCCTGAACCAAACGGATCTTCAGCCGCTCTTCCCGAGTCGTAATCTCGAACGACTCGACGCTCGAACCACTACGACGCTCCACCGAGGCACCCCGTAGTTTGTAGACCGTTTGCTCACCGGAGATATCGAGAAACAACTCTTCATCATCCAATCGCAGCGAACTGGTTCGAAACAAGTCACCCTCAATTCTTTCGCTCAAGGCCCAGCGACGCTGCGATGCTTCTCGGTGCTTTCGCTGGTGATTGCGAAATTCAAAAGTGGTTCCAAACCAAAAAAGCACAATGGCCATCACCGTCGAGGTCATCGCGCCGACCACGGATATCTCGATCAACGTGTAGCCGCGACGAAGAAGGCGACTGGAAATCGCATCGCGTTGTAGGATTGATCTAGTGCGTTCTGACCTCACGACCTAGCTTCCCAATCCTGTGTAGGCAGAGAACAGTGTGTCCGGCTCACCGTTCAGCAATACGCGAACTTGAACTTGATCGCCCAAGGTCGTTTGAATCATTCGCTGTTCAAGCGACGCTTCACCAAGAACGTCCGCGACGGCATCATCTATTTCAACCGATTGCCAAGTGGTCGTAGGATTGTCTGCGATATCACCCACCACTAACCGATTCAATTGGTCTTCGGCGAGCGTAATCACCAACTGACGCCACTCACACTTCCGCAGCATCCGCCGTTGAGCATGCATACTTTTCACAGATACCGTCGCAAGGACTGAAATCAGGGCACATGCAACGACGAGCTCAACCAATGTCGATCCAACCCGAAAGCGATGAGGCATACTCATTCCGACAAGTCCTCTCATACTTCCAAACGAATCACGTCAGCCAAGAACTTGAAGATCGACACGGATGTGAGCCCCACCAAGACGACCACATAAACCTGAGAAAGAACCATCAGGATACCGAATGGCGAAAACAATGGTTGAAATCTCAAGGCTGCAATTGATCGTTGCCTCATCACCCACATGGTTACCCGATCGTCAGCTCCCGACTCACGACCGACCAAAATATCGTTTTTAAAAAATGACTCGAATCTCTTTTGAAGTCCTACAATCGCGCGACTTCGAGGCTTCGATACTTCTTCCCGCAAGACACCCGAAAGTGTTTCGGTTGCTTCCTTGATTGAAAATCCCTCATCAACCGCTACGTCAACGATGTCCTGAAAATGCTCCACCGAAAGAGCGTGAATCTGACGACGAGTCTCTCGTATCGACGCGAGAACCAAGGCAATCGCAAGAAACAATCCGAAGGTCGCCAAGGCGCTTGGAGCATCCAAAGAGGGGCTGATCAGCTCATTCGACTCCGATGGAAAATCAGATGCAAGATCAACTAAAGTTGGCGCAATCCCAAACTCGAGCATTTTGAATACCAGAGACACAGCCAAGACGTAGAGTGCCCGCCTGATGCCCAAGCTAACTCTCTCCCAAGCATTGATCGATGAATGATCAAGCGGCGGCAGAATCAGTCGCTCGATTCCTTCCCAAAGCTCAGTCTTTGAAGCGAAGTCGATAGCGACGCGAAAGGCAACGGGGATTCTTGGCATCGATTCGCCCGAATCTCCCATCGGCACAGGCAAACACCCGCGATGGTGAAGTAGGTGACGTCTAATGATGTTCCGTTTGTCGAGGGGCAACATCCATCGCGATTCATTTTGTTGATTCAATTGCTGCAAAGCTTAGATTCCTAGGTCAACTCAGTGATCAACGAAACCATCGGAAGAAATAATCCCGTTAAGAGAAACCCTACGCCTAAACCAATCATGGCAAAGGCGATACTACGAGCCGCCCAGGTAATCCATCGACTGCTTCGGCGTGTTCGATCAAGAATGTCACCCAAGGCGGCCGCCAACAGATCGGATTGCTGTGAGACATTGAGTGCGTTGGGCAGCTCCCAGAGGAATGAAGAAACCTTCCAATCCATCTTCCAGCCCGCATTGATGAGTGGCAAAACCCAAGGCGATGACTGTTCCGCACCGACTCCATTTTGAGCCAAGACTCGAAGCAGTCCTGTGTAGGCAAGACTCTGCTCCAGCCGACTTGGGAACGATGAATTCAACCACCCCGCCTTACTCGGTCGCAAATGACTTGACGCGAGAATTTGAACAACACTCACCGCAAGAATGATTACCGCAACGACTACCACCGGAATAGTGATCCAAAGAAAGGCGTCACTCAATGCAATGATCATCCTCGTGCTTACGGGAAGCACGATTCCAAAGTCGTCATACATCGACCGAAACTCGGGAACAACCAAGGCAGCATAGAACCCTAGGGTCGCCCAAGCAGTCGAGAAACAAATCAGCACTTCCAACCATAGACGAAACGCATCTTTCAACTTCTCCAATCGACGTTCTTGTATATCGAGCCAGCTACCGAGCCATTCATAGCACCAAGCGTCGTCTGATAACTTTTCCATCGGATCTTCTTGAGCCATCAAAGGCAAAATCCAAATGGCAACTTCAGCATCAATAGCTGCCCATGCTCTTTGCTTCTCACCAAGAAATCGCTTAATAATGATTTGCAATCTCTTTTGTTGATTCAATGAGAAAGCGTTTTGACCTTTTAGAAGGCGAGCCGTCCACGACTCGCCTTGCTCAGCCAGCTTACGCCATCGCCCCTCAACGAGAGGGTCTGGCGAACCAGTTCCATTGACGAACAACGAATCACCGTCACCGTCGGTCATACCGGCATCTCCAATCGCTCATAGGCTTGCGCGAGCGGCAGAAAAAGCGATATCAACGTCAGCAGAACAGACCCACCTCCAAGAACAATCAAGACTAGTGTCGACGCAAATCTCGCGGACTCATCGTTGGCCAACCGATCAGCCAACGCAAGCGGAGAAGGTGGCCCCGAACGTTTCTTGAAACCGGCAACCATCGCCATGTGGTGGATGGCGTCATCATACGACCATCCTTGACTCACCAACGCACTTTGAGTGTCAATCCACATACGTCGTCGACGCATTGCACGACCAACCTGGAATTGTCGTTTGAAGGCGAGCTCAATAACAGGAAATGCAGTTGCCAAAAGCAAAACAACACCGCCCACGAAAAGACAGAGAGAGATCCCAATGGTTATCGCCGGACTTTCGTGAGAGGGCGTCTGGCCCGCAGCACCCGACACGGCATTCGTCATTTGCCTAAGAATTGGAACAGCGTTCGTGAATTGGGAATGAATCACCCAGCTTGAAATCAACCACAGGATCGCCACATACCGAAGCTTCGGCTTCCAAATGTCGGCGAGCATCTTTGCTTGAACGAAGCTGGCATTCCACAAGTCGAGCAAGTCATCTGCTTTGTCAGTCGATGACAACACAATTGCAGCAGAATCCAGCCGGTCGAATGGTGCCATGGGACCGAGGGACGCCCTAGAGTCTCTGCCCGTTCGCCAGGACATCAGGTGATCCTGCGTTTTCTTAGCATCCCCAGGGATTTGATCGAGCCAAGCACCTAGCTCCACCGCCTGGACAAGCGTCTCAGAAAGTCTTTGTCGGCCAGCCTGAGCCGGCACCGATGGCGGCTGCGACATCAGAGGCGAAAGAGAAGAGTAGGCTGCTCCGGCCCCTTGCCGGAACTCACCCAGCATAGAGCAGTTTCAGTGGTGCGTGGGCCGCGAGAACACCGCCACGAAACCTAACCCTTCGAGACTGGCCAGAATCTTCGCCAACTCGATTCACCACCGGCACCCGAGGAAGCCGCTTCATCTTCCCCGTCACCTTCTTCGACACCAGCGCCGGTCAAGCGATCGGCCAATTCGCGAATGGCTTGCGTGATAGCCGCCTTGGGTGCCTGCGTCACCAAAGGAACACCATTGTTCCGAACCTCGACCATGGTGCGATAGTCGTTTGGCAGCAGCGCGAAAATGTCTCGCCCCAGGGTTTCTTTCGCTTTCTTCAAACTGATCTGCCCAGAATCCAATCCGGCACGATTGACCACGATCTCGACGTTCTCCTTGAGCGTTCCAAACTCCTCAAACGACATCATCAGCCTGACCACGTTCCGCAGGCACGGAAGATCAAGCTGTGTCACCAGCAAGACTTTCGACGCCGCCTCGAGAGCTGCCATATCAACAGACGTGTAGCCTTTGCTGACATCGACGACCACATGAGTGAATGACGCTTTCATGAGGCCGATGACCTTACGAATACTATCCGCATTGATGGAAAGTGAATCGGCAAGCTCCACCGGCCGTGGAAGCAAATACAAGCCGCTGCTGTGCTTGGTCAGCGATTTTTTGAGGAGCTGAATGTCGAGCCGTGCCACATTCTGCACAACATCAGCCAAGGTGTAGTCCGGAATGGAATCGAGGAAGACATCGGCGTCACCAAGAGCCAGATCCAGATCGACTAGTGCAACGCTGTTATTCGAGTCATTGGCGAGGATGCTCGCGAGGTTGACCGCCGTACTCGTCGAGCCAACACCACCGGTTGCGCCGGAAATGACAATCACTTCACTGCTTCGAGACCCACCGTCGACGGCGCCGAACTTCGCCTGAACGATTCGCCCCAGTGCGCCCTCGAGCTCCTCAGCGGAAAGCGGAAGCGTCAAGAACTCTTTGGCACCGGCTCGCATTGCACCGAGGATCACCTGACCATCAGCACTCGAACTAGCCGCCAGAATCGTTGTCTTCGGCATCGAAGCACTGACATCGTTTACCAAACGAAGCGCCGTGTCGGTGTCGCTATCGAGTGTAATGAAGGCTACATCGGGAGCGGTCTCGGTCACCACATCCGGAAAGAATTCATACCGCGAGCAATCCGCTTCTAGCCAGATCGTATCAAGCGAAACCAGCATCGACTTCAAAGTCTCACGCGAGGTTTCGTCTGGATCAACCAGGGCGATGCGTAGTACGTTGCTCATGAGTATTTCTTGGTTGTTGTGATAGTGGTTTGAACTCGACCGCTAGAGCGTCATGGCTGGGGAGCCGTGATGCTCACCCCGTTTCCGACATGCACTTCTTCCAAGCCCGGAACGATCGCTTGATGAGCCGAGGGGTCTGAGGGTACAAGCACAGCTCCTCCCGAAATTTCGCTGCCGTAGTGAATCGGGCCACCTGGTGAGGTGTAGTCACCACAGCCGCCGTCGATTTGGCATCCATCGACTTCCTTCAGCGTGGGAACCTCGATGTAGCTTCGGTTGTACATCTCTTCGTTCGTTGGTTCAGTACTATTTGTTCCGGGCCCACCACATGGTGCTTCATGAGGATCCAAGGCCGAAACAAACTCAGGTGTTACCGTGATGAGCAATTCAATGTCGTTTCGACGTTGACGAACACGCCGGAAGAGATGCCCAATCGCGGGAAGATTCATCAAATAGGGCGTACCAGCAGTCACGCCCTCGACGCGGGTCTGGATCAACCCAGCCAAGGCAAAGGTTTGTCCGGCTTGCAACTCAACCGCCGTATCGACGTGCCGCGAGATGAAACCGGGAACGTTGCTGCCCTGAAGCGTCACACCCAAAGCTGGATCAACCTCCGAAACCTCGGGTCGGACTTCCAAGCGAATCCGTCCCGGTCCGACGACGAAGGGAAGGAAGTCGATCGACGTTCCGAACTCTTCGTACTGAATGTTGACTGCACCAACACCCGTCTGAGTGATGATCGGAACGCGACCACCCACGTTGAATCTCGCCGGGCGGCCGTGCGTTGCGACAATCGTTGGCTCAGCGAGAAGCTTGACGAGATTATTCTCGTGCAGGGCATCGATGAAAGCGAGGAAACCATCATTCACGCTCAACAGGTTTGTGGCACCAGCACCACTTTCAGTCAAACCCAACAAGAGGGCGTTACTCTGGTCATCAATGACGGATCGCAACGACCCACCGGGAGCCGAGTAGGTGAGGTTGCCGTCGCCGATATCTGGCGTGAAATCGATACCCAGTTCACGAAGCTTGGTGCGAGACACCTCCATGATCCGAGTGTGCAACAGAACCTGCTGAACACCAACAACGCGAATCAAATTGATTGGAGTCGGGTAGAACTGTTGAACAATTTGAATGGCTCGGTCGACGTCATCGACACTTGTAACCGTACCGGAGACGATGGCGTTGCCATTGATGGGAAGTACTTTTAACGCTGCGTAGGGAAGCTGACTTGCCAAAAGCCCTTCCACCTCGCGAGCGTCGGGCACCACGGTTACGTCAACGGTGTAGAGTCGCTCATCGTTATCCCACAGGTTGACCTGCGTGGTACCGGGGGCCTTCGCGAATACTTGAATTTGGTTCTTGGCAACAGGCGTTGCACCCAAAATCAATTCGTTGTGAACTTGAAACTTCGGAATTCGCCCCTCAAGAGTCAGAATGCGACTGCTCTGCACGAGCATCTCGATCCGCTCTGCCTCTTGCGTGATCGTCTTGTTGACTTCCTCGGCAGACGCTGACGTGCTCACTGTCAAGGCAGTCAGAACGCAAAGCCCGAGCGTCGCGATGAATGGTTTCGCCAACGCCGTGGTGTAATTCACCGCAGCGGTGAGACGTGATCGCGTCACGACCACGACAGAAGTCTTGCGGTAAGCGGCTATAGTCATTTAATCGCGTCCTTGCGAAGGGTTCGACGGTTGAGCCGGGTGACTCGCTCGCCTTGTGTGTCGTCCCCATCCTGGAGAACTTCACGGTTGATCGGTAAAAGAACTTGGTGAGTGGTTTGGTGTTGGCTGGCCTATTCGCCTGAAGGTTGGAACAGGGGACTCTCTTCGCCAGTCAGATAGTCATAGTTTCCTGCCTCGGTGGATTCGTCCTCAATGGCTCGGATCCTTGATGTGTCGGAACTGCTGGAGGAATCATCGCTGCTGCCACCCACTTCGCCAATTTTCTTGGGTAGCTTGCCATCGACGATGAGATACTCGATCAATCGTTCACCCTGCATTTGAACCATGCGGTAACCCTCTTCGACTGGCTCACTTTCCGGGGTGGCTGGTGCGTTGGGTTGGTCGCGAAGGCGTCGAGCCTCCTCCTGTGCGGTACGGTAGTCTTCGATCCAGTCGACAAACTCCGTTGCGGATCGGTTTGACCCGTCGACGTTGGTATAGTCAGCTTCGCTTCCCAAAGCCAGTTGAAGACGACCCAACTCACCGGCGTAGGTCCATGCCATGATGTCGTCCTTATGGACGAGTAATTGAATGTTGCGAATCGAAGTAGGGCGATCTTGGCCCAAACGACGTTCGGTATCACCATCGAGAGCGTAGACTCGAATGCCGCTCAGCACGGTCTTGGTGACGCTTCTAGGAATCAACTCACTCTTCTCGAAGTACGCGAGGACATCGACACGATCTCCGGGTTGAATGAGGTTGGCAATGTTGACATCCGATGCTGGCATTGCGACAACGCTGTACCCACTTGGAACCGTGCTCCAGCTTTCCTCGGTGAGTTTCACCGGCATGATGGCTTCGCCGGGGTAGAACTTCTGCTTGGCGTATTTGTCCTTCAACTCTTCGAAGTCACCAGTCGTTCCCGTTGGAACTCGATCAGCAGGCCATTGCTCGAGTTTCACCTTCTCGGGCGTCAATTCTTCACCGACATCAATCGCTGCAGAAGCAACGAAGATTTCAGTCGTCTCGATTTGAGGTACACCACTTCCATCGCTGAGGAAGCTATTTGCCGCCACGGTGGCGACGGTACCCAATACAAGGGCGATGAGTAGAACGATGGATTTTTGCATCGAATTGAGTCCGCGAGATTTCTAGCGTCAAGACTTAGGTCGGTGGCGGGACTAGGCGGGCTTCATCGATGATGATTTGATTGCCAAAGGCAAGACATCGGGCAGAGTCTTCCCGATTCATGCGAACTCGCCAAACCGCAAAGCTTACCAGCCTAGAAGTACATCCCGGCCAAGCCGAAATACATCAAAGACCCGATCGCCATCGGGATACCGTAAGGCAGCAGATACATATTGGGCTTCCGTTCG
Source organism: Planctomycetota bacterium (assembly GCA_039027135.1). Lineage (GTDB taxonomy): Bacteria > Planctomycetota > Planctomycetia > Pirellulales > Pirellulaceae > Rubripirellula. The sequence goes on along the minus strand of JBCCKZ010000020.1, from coordinate 9,095 downwards.
CGAGCGATGTCGGAGAGTTTCTCCATGTTGTGAACGTCTTTCCATTCGTTCAGGATCATCTTGCCTTGCTCGTAATGCTTGCGAGCTTCGCCGCTGCGATAGATCATCCAAACCGCCATGACGCCACCAACAATAGCGGTCGCCGAGAATGCGTAAAGCGTGACAACCGTACCAAGCCAAGCGCCAATCCCCGCGAGCAGTTTCACGTCGCCGGCACCCATGCCGCCGACATTGCGGAGCACAAGAAGCAGCATCATACCCACGAATGTACCCGCGAGACTAAACAGCAGACCGTCAGTTCCGAATCCACCAGCGATGGTCCAATAGATCCAACCACTGATGATGAACGGGTAGGTGATTTTGTTCGGAACTTTCAGAATCTTCCCGTCGATGTAGGCGGCAACGACAAGGACGATGGATACCCACCAGACAATCCAAGGCTCTGTGGCGGCCGAAGCGGCAGAAGTGAACATGCTTGATCTCCCGTGCGGGTGAGTGTGCTTGAGTGCAGAATTATCGGGGTCCCACCAACCAGCTAAGCATGGCGAACAGCAATGTCGCCACACAACACGCCAGTTGCCAGGCGTAGGCAGCTGCGTCGACGGGCAACAATGGATAGTTCATGACGGGGTTGTTGAGTTGAAAGTGAGTGAGGGTCAAGCGATGCACGCCTGCCCTTGCCAGATGGGGAGCCAGCAGCCGAAGTGACGAAGCGGAACGAGTCCGCTTCGCCAACTTCGGAAACGGGCGAAAGAAGGTCCAGCGGCGAACCAGCCATAGCTGGTCTTCGCCACCACACCAGATCAGTTGGTGGCAGTACCAGCAGCGATCTTGTCAGCAACGTCCTTGAACTTTGCATCAGCGTTGTTACCAACCAAGCTGATGGAGCTAAGGCAGAAGATGACGATGAGCGAAAGCATGACGGCATACTCAACAGCTGTTGGGCCATCTTCTTCCTTCAGGAACTCGGCAATACGATTGACAAACTTCTTCACGATTTCTCTCCTCGCGAGTGAGAACATGACCACGGAAACCAGCTGGGGCACCTGAGATCACGCGGGGTTGGGTTAAAATGGACGGGCACCCCCACGGTGCCCGCCCAACTACTCGAAAAGTCAGCCTCATTCCCCAAAAATGACTCGCCATTTGTCGCCAACGTATCCAGCCTAAGCTGAACAACCATCAAGCGACTCCCGGCAGCCTGGCGATCCTGAGATCAAAGCCCCACAACAACGAGTTGTAAGACCGACCCACGGACCCAATGGCTTTGCGCCCCATCCTCTCGAATGGTTTGCCTTTGTCATGGATGGCGAGACCGTCCTTTACCTGAACAACAAGAGTTCCTCAGTCAAAGACAAGCCAACACCGAGGTGCTAGCTCCACTTCTCACCTGAAACGTAGGACAGAATCAGACGCGTCAGGACTTTTACGTCTGCGTCGAGTCGAAAGGTGTGGCAGCCTTGACCGAACATCGCGATTGTTCCGGTAATACCGTCTGGTTTTGGCAATCGGATTTCGCGTCGTGCATTTGCCTCAAACCGCGACCTGTAAGGGTAGCTTGCAATTCAGCCCCGGCTCGAATCAGATCACTACAAATTGACGTGAAGTTCATAGGTTTCGCGATTTGGCTCAATAGCGAAAGCCCGTCATTGAACGACCCTTAATGATGCCACCTCAACGAAGACCACTCGGTAAACACCCATCGAACCTATCCGAATACTAATCAGCCGACTGGGCGCTAGCCCTCAGTTCTCGTCGAAACCGGACGCCAACGCATTTCGGCTGAGGTTCTCGGATAGGCTCTTAGTTAAACTAGACGCCTGTCCTTCCATCCTGACCCACTCCAACGTCGAGCGCCACCGTTGTTATCAAACCGCCTTCCCAAGTCTTGTGTTGTCCTTCTGGTGTTTCTGGTTCTCTGCGAATTCTCAGTTGCCGGGGAACATGGGTCGGTTGGTGAGATCGTCTTTGATTCAAATGAATTGGAAACGGTTGTCGATCGTGATACTCATATCGAAGTCCTCTCTAAGGGTTTTACTTGGACTGAGGGCCCCGTCTGGGTTGGAGGCGATTCTCCGGATGCGTACTTGCTGTTCTCGGATATTCCTCGCAACACTATCTTTCGTTGGCATCCCGATAGCGGTGTCACCACCTACATGAATCCATCCGGCTACACAGGGGTGGAATATTACGGACTTGAACCCGGCAGCAACGGGCTTACGCTGGATTCTTCCGGACGATTAACGATGTGCGAACACGGCGATCGCCGAATTTCTTTTCTGTCCAAGCTCGGCGGAAAAAGAACGCTGGTCGATCAGTTTGACGGCAAGAGACTCAACAGCCCGAATGATCTGACTTTCGATGATGATGGCAATCTCTATTTCACCGACCCACCCTATGGTTTGCCAAATCGTTTCGACGATCCAAGGCGAGAGCTTGATTTTTGTGGCGTCTATCGCCTTCGTCCCAGTGGTGAACTCCAGCTGCTGACTAAACAGCTTGATCGACCCAACGGAATCGGCTTATCACCCGACGGTCAGACGCTCTATGTGGCTCAGAGTGATCCCAGCAATCCCATTTGGATGGCGTTCGATCTCTCCGAAGAAGGAGTTGGACCTGGAAAGGTATTGATGAATGCATCTGAGTTCATGAATCAACATCCTGGCCTTCCTGATGGTCTTGATGTTCATAGCAACGGCTGGATCTTTGCCAGCGGTCCTGGCGGGATCTACGTCATCAACCCTTCCAACAGTTCACTCGTGGGACGTTTCGTCATTGGCGGACGAGTCAGTAATTGCACGCTGACACCTGATCAAAAGTTCCTCTACATTACCGCGGACGATAAACTTTGCCGCGTTCGACTGAAGTAGAGTGACCGACCAACCCACGATTTTTCTCACACGGCGACTACCCGAGGTCGCCATCGAGTATTTGAATCAACACTGCCGATTGGTAGGAAATCTGGACGACCGACCCATTCAGCGAGATGAACTTCTCGCCGGAGTTGATGATGCCGACGGTCTTTTGTGTCTTCTAAGTGATGCCATCAATAGCGAACTGCTTGAGAAAGCGTCTCGGCTGAAAGTGGTGTCAAACTACGCGGTTGGGTTCAACAACATTGACTTGGATGCCTGTCGAAAGAGGGGGATCAAGGTCAGCAACACGCCCGATGTACTTACTGACACAACAGCGGATATGGCCATGACGCTTGCGTTGAGCGCAGCGCGACGACTCGTCGAGGGTGATCGTCTTGTTCGCACGGGCCAATGGACTGGATGGGCGCCACTTCAACTGCTTGGCAATGGCATCTCGGGTCAAACCATGGGGCTGGTTGGACTGGGACGCATCGGGAAGGCGATGATCCAACGATGTCGCGGTTTTGGGATGACAGTCACCTATTGGAATCGAACACGTTTGGATCCCGCCAAGGAAACGGAACTCGGCATTGAGTTTAAAGAACTAGACGATCTCTGCCGGACGGCTGACTTCTTCTCGTTGCATGTGGCACTGAGCGAAGCGACTCATCATCTGATCGATGCGAGACGCCTAGGATTGATGAAACCCAACGCGATCGTCGTCAACACAGCTCGCGGAGCGGTAATCGATGAGGCGGCGCTTGCCGAGGCACTCAAAGATAGATCCATCGCAGCAGCGGGCTTGGATGTCTTTGAGAAAGAACCCGAACTTCATCCCGAGCTAGCTAATCTTGATAACGCCATCTTGGCACCCCATTTAGGAAGCGCCACCCTCGAGACCCGAAACGCGATGGGCATGATGGCGGCAAGAGACTGTGTTTCCGGCGCGTACGGCGGAGGCATTATTCATCAGGTGGCTTAACGATGCTAAATCTTCTAAGCCAAGACGCCTATCCGCCTTCTCCTAATGAAATCCATTGGGAAAGCGAGTGAGATTTTCCAAATTCAAACAACCGGCAACGAATGTTGACCGCTACTCTTGGGTTGGCAACCACATTCGGTATCACAAGCTTGGTCCATTGAAACCGCGTCTTCGCGGTCTGGATCAAAATACTGGGCGGTATCGAAGTGCTTTGTATAGGCACCAAAATCATTGAACGCATACTTCTTCGCCCACCGATAGACGAAGCTGCGTTCGGGAATCTCATCACCAGGCTGATACTGACTTCGCCTCGGTTCAACAGCACGCAATTCCTCGATGACTCGCTTACGTGCTGTTGTATCACGGGCGTTGTGCTTGTCAGCTAGTTCGACCAAAAGATCTGGTCGCTCCATGATCACACATCCACGGGTGTGTTGTGCCGTCAGCTCTCGGAAATCCCTTAGGAACTCGGACTCGTTGAATGTTTTGGCGAGCGACTTCTCGTCATGAATGCTCTCGGCCGCCAACTGGATAACCGGACAGGGCTCCAAATCACCCCAAGGCCCAACATGGTGAGTGAATCCGGTTGCCGCCGGGCACAAGGCGTTACCGGCGTCATCATGATAGGCATCAATAACAATGATGGGCTTGGTCGCCCGCGTGTCGACCACAAATTGTCGAACACGCTTTTGCTCTTCGCTCGATAGCGAAAGCTGCATATTGGGCTCGGGACCGACGGGCCGGTAAATATGGAACCAGCAGTACATGACGCCCATCTCGATGAGTCGGTCAACCCAAGCGTCCCGGACGAGATCATCGATGTTCGTTTTGCAAACGCTCGTGCAAACACCGACTAGCAACTTGTTTCTCAGAGCTGCTTCAAGGCCCTTCATCGTCCTCGAGTAGACGCCGCCGCGACCACGACGGGTGTCCGAGACGATTTCAGTACCTTCAACACTTATCAGCGGCGTGACATTACCGAAGTCGCGGAGTTTCTTGGCAATGTCATCTGTGATGAAATGGCCGTTGGTAAAGACTTGAAAGTACACGTCAGGGTTGGCCTCAAAGATCTTCAAAAGATCTTTGTGCATAAAGGGTTCACCACCCAGGATTCCAAAAAACGAATTACCCATTGCCTTGGCCTCGGCAATCGTCTTATTTGCGGCCTCGACCTCGATTCGCTGTCGCTTGGCAGCCACATCCACCCAACACCCCTGACAACGAAGATTGCAGGAGTTGATGACCGACATGTAGAGAAAGGGAGGAAAAAACTCTCCGCGTTTGAGCCGCTTCTTGTGCTTGTGAACGCTCAACAGACCTTTGGCACCCAACATCCAGGCAGCCTTGCCCAATAACCTCTTATCGGTTTCGAGAAGAAAGCGTTTGGCCAGAGAAAAGTACATGCTTACGGTTTGCCGGACAGCGGTGGGAGGCGATCACAGTGAGGAGTAAAGCATAACCCGATGCGCAAGAGACGGACAAAACCGAATCCTCGCGAAGAATCCTCTGCCTAAGCTGGGTCGCGACCTTGATTCGATTGCCCAGGTTTAGGCGAGTTCATGCCGAAATGATTATAGCCGGCGAGCTGCCGGGACGAGGACGCGTCAAATTGACAGCTTCCGCGGCAATCTCGAGACTCGACGTGGCGAAACCACTCATTAGACTGGGACCAGCAGTTTGAATCGAATATTCAAGGAACTCTCTGTTCGTTAGTCGGGCCCCAGGCGATGTTGGCAATCAAGTGTAAATGCGGCAAATCGTTGAAGGTGCAGCCCGCAGCCGCCGGGAAAACGGTCAAGTGCCCTGCCTGTCCAGCCACCCTGCGTGTTCCCGCGGCGAGCCAAAAAAGCGGGGCCACCGCGACGGCGAACCCATCAGCCCCAAAATCCCCGCAGCCGCCAGCCACTCCTCAGGCGACAACACAGCCTCCGCCGGGTCCCACAGCTGGAGGGATCGGTGGAGGAGAGCTGAGCAGTCTTTTTGATGAGGAAGGTTTTTCGGACACGATCGAGAAAGTTTGTCCCGCTTGCAGTGCCGCTTTGTCGTCTGATGCAATCCTCTGCACCAAGTGCGGATACCATTTCGGCGAAGATCGCAAGCTAGAAGCCCACCTGACCCCGGGACTGGACATTGATGCCGGCACGATGGCACTTCGGGAGGCTCAGGCCGACATCGAACGCAGCAAGGCCATTCAAGAGAAAATGGAAAAGGGTTCGGGCATGCCTTGGTGGATGCTGGCTCTTGTACTTGTTCTCGCCGGTGGAACTTGCACGATCGCAGTTCTGGCAATTCGTGAATCCAGACGAATCGAGCGGGAAGAGGACAGCGGAAAGAAGAGCGCCCAGCAGCAGACCGGAGGCTTCAACGCCACTTTGGCCGTTTGGCGGTTGGCAACGGCATCATTCGCAATCGTTGGAGCCGGTGCTTGGCTGCGAATCGCAGCGGATGCTTTGACTCGAAATAAGTCACCTCTTTGGGCTGGGTTGGTTGTTTTGATACTTCCCGGCTTCTACTACGTGTTTCAGAATTTTAGGCATACTTGGCGGCTGGCAGCGACGGCTATCACGCTTGCTTCCATGGCTGGATACTGCGCTTACCAAGCGCAGTCGATCATCAACAGCACCGCCTAAAAGGTTTCTCAACCAAAGTTCCTGACTTGGACCCCGATCGGCAACGCATCCAAGAAGACTTACGCGGGCTTGTTGCCGGTGATGTGGATGGCGATCCCATCACTTGTCAACTCTACGCCACTGATGCAAGCATCTATGAAATGATGCCTCTGTCGGTGGTCAGGCCATCGACGCCAGCCGACGTCTCGGCCGCGGTCATGTACGCCGCCGAAAACGAGTTAGCGGTTCATGCTCGCGGTGGTGGATCGGGCACGTCGGGTGAATCGCTCGGGCGCGGAATCGTCATCGACTTTTCACGCCACATGCGGCGTATGAGATGCGATCCAACAGGAAAGCACCTGACGGTTCAAAGTGGTGCGGTGCTTGCCGATATTAATCGCTCCTTGCGGTCTATGGGACGTCAGATCGGCCCCGACCCGCTCAACCGCGCCGTGTCGACGATTGGCAGTGTGATTGCGGGCAATCGTACGGGCAGCCACTTTCTACGCTCCGGCACACCCCGAGACATCATTGAAAGCTTGCTGGTTGTATCTGCCGATGGACAACTCATCCGATTGAATCGAGATCCGACTCAGCCGCAAGACGAGACTGAATCTGAAGATGCCCTCAACCCGCAGGAGCCCTTACCCGATCTGGAGGAACGATGGACGCGTGGCTTGAAGGAGATCCGATCACAGTTTCAAACTTCCGGTGTCTCTGAATCGAATCGTCGAACGCATTTGGACCACTTGGTCTATCAAGCCAATTCCGGATATCGACTCGACGACGTCTTTCGAAACGACGGGAGTGTCGACCTCGCAAAATTCATGTGCGGCTCGCAGGGCACTCTAGGTTTAATCGTTGAGGCGACCCTGTCGACCGAGCCGATGGCATCACACCGTGGTGTCATCTTGGCGTTCTTTCACCGGATCGACGCAGCGGTGAATGCGGCTGTCAATGCTGTTGATCAGGGACTCGTTGCCTGTGATCTCATTGACCGACGAGCGATGCAGCTTGCCATCCAAACCGATTCACGCTTCGCGGAGCTACCACCGGAGGCTGAAGCGGTCGTCTTGATGGAAATGCAGGACGAATCGCTGGGAGATTTCTACGACCGCATGGCAATCATGGAGTCAGCGCTCGGGCGAGGACCCGACGCGGCTTTCAAGACGCTGCAAACTGTCGATCCCGAAACTCGCAACCTTTATTGGTCACTCTCTCGAAGAGTGATCCCACGTTTGTTCCGCGTTCGACGCAACGAAGCCCCGCTCCCGTTTATCGACGACCTGGCATTCCCTCCAAGCCAATTGGCTGATGCCTTGCTTGCGATTCAAAGGGCGCTTCGAGATGGACAAACCACTGCCACATTTTTTGCGCACGTGGGACAGGGACACCTACGTCTAAGACCATTTCTTAACCTCACCGAGCCCACGGACCGCCGTCGGATCGCCCGTTTATCACGACAGATTGCCGAGATCGCTTGGGAGCACGGGGGGCGGATCGGAACCCAATCCCCGCCCGGCCTGAGTCAGTCTTATCTGCTTCCCGACCAGTTTGGCGACCTTTGGCAACAAATGGGCCAAATCAAGCGTTTGTTTGATCCAATGCATCGCTTGAATCCCGGTAAGTTATTCGGATCTACGCTTCAACGTCCCACCGAGAACCTGCGCCCAGCCGATCGTAATATTGAGGTTGTGGGTGGTGGCCGCACGATCCTTGGTGCCGACCCCGAGACGACTATGCACGCGGTTACCGCCCGAGCATCAGTTCCCCAACTCGCCGTGTTGCAGAACTGGCCACCGGGCAATACCGTCACCGATGCGGTTCGACGATGTAACGGATGCGGACGGTGCCGAACGAACGCACCGGAGGAGCGACAGTGTCCAGTCTACCGTATCAACCCCCAAGAAGAAGCGACTCCAAGAGCGAAGGCGAATCTGTTGAGAGGCGTCCTGACGGGGAACCTCTCACCTGAGACTCTTGCCACCGATGAAGCCAAGGCGGTAGCCGACCAGTGCTTCAATTGCCACCAATGTCGTATCGATTGCCCCGCCACAGTCGACATCCCGAAGATTGTCGGCGAGATTAAAGCGCAGTACGTTGCCAGCAACGGACTATCAATCTCAGAGACCTTATTGTCTAGGCTTGATACGGTTGCCGCCCTGGCATCTCGTTTTCCAAGGCTCGCCAACACGGCCATCAAATCAAAGACCTGGAGATTTCTTCTCGAGCGTCTATTTGGGCTTTCGGCAGCAAGGAAACTACCGGGTTTTGCACAAGAAACTTTTTTGCGTCACGCGATCAACCAACGTTGGCACCGGCCTGTCACACATGGCGGACTTCGAGTGCTTTACTTTGTCGATCATTACAGCAACTACCACGATCCCGAGATTGGCCAAGCGTTGGCGTACGTGCTGCAACACAACAACATTCACATGTACGTTCCCGCGGGGCAATCGCCCAGCGGACTGGGGAGGATTACTGCGGGAGACTTGAAGTCCGCCAGACGCGTGGCCAAGCGAAACGTTCGCCTATTGGTCGAAGCGGTGCGAATGGGATACGAGGTCGTCGCCACTGAACCATCGGCCGTTCTTTGCCTACGCCATGAGTATCCCAATCTGCTCGATGATGAGGATGCCCACCTATTGG
>JBCCKZ010000019.1:0-19823 GCA_039027135.1 Planctomycetota bacterium | reverse complement strand
AGGCAATCTCGCTTTGACCGTGGCTATCGACATAGTTGCGCTCCACCGTCATCTCAGTACTGTGGCGTAGCAAACCTTCGAGCATCGAAGCCACTTCAGCATCGGGCGAAATCACCATGAACCCACCGGGGAAAACTGTAATCGAGCCTGGCGATGCCTTGATCGTCGTGGGGCACCCAGAAGAGATCAAAGCCTTGTGCAAAAGCAATGCGATCCTGCCCGAAATGACCTACCGCGGCGTAAAGTTGTGATTCTTAGGTTGTGGCCTTACCAACCGATGTGAACGAAAGCTCGAGATTACATTTCGGATCCGCACTTTTGCAATTAGGGCACTGGGGTGGCCAGAGGGCTCACTTGGGCACACTTGGGCACACTTGGGCTCAGGTCGTTAGCCGAGTTTGAGTTGAAGTCTCTCCGCGCAACTACTTTTGTTCTGAGATCACTGTTCTGTCACAGCCGAAAGTGGCCTGGCATCACGAGGGCACGGATTTCGCGATGGCCGCGGGCAAAAAGGCCTTGTTCTGAAGATTTCCGCGCCCGAAAACTTGTTCCCACGAGCCTGTTTGAGCAAGACACAATGGGGGACGTCATTTGCGTCCTTTTCAGCCATCGTTCGGCGATTTCTACATGCTTTGCGAACCGCTCTATCAACTGCTTGCGACGTCTCCCGTTGGGCTGCTTGCTTCGGCGATGCCCGGGGTGCCAAGCACGTCCATCGAATCATGGATGGATGGTCTTGTCGTGGGGCCGGTCTGGCCAGCAACACTCATGCTGGTTTTGCTTGTCATGTACACGTCGGCCGCGCTCCTCGGGCTCGTTGATCTGGACTTTGGTAGTCCGGATATCGAAGCACCGGATTTCGATGTGCCTGATATTGATGTTCCCGATATGGACGTGCCGGATGTCGATATGCCGACGGTTGATGCACCGGATCTGGATGTGGCTGAGACCGGTTCCACCCTGGATATTCTCCAGGGATTCGGGGCAATGGCGATTCGCGCCACCAATCTTGGACGAGTGCCGATGATCATTTGGGCGGCACTATTCGCCGTCCTTTACTGGTGCATTTCCTATGGCCTCTGGCACAACTATGACATTCGCCGTTACGAGCCGACGCTCTGGCCATCGGTGCTGCTATCGCTGCGAAACTTGGTTCTAACCGTCATATGCGTTAAAGCCGGAACCCAGCCATTAATCAGGTTCTTTGAATTAGCACCCGACTATGATGCTCGCTATCTGATCGGTTCAACATGTGAGGTCACGACCTCCGAAGCAACCGATTCCTTTGGTCAAGCGAAGTACCGGACTGATGCGGCTCCCCTGCTGCTGAATGTTCGAACCGACGGAAGCAACCTGCAACGAGGTGATGAAGCTCGAATTGTCGCCTTCGATCCCAAGAAACGTATCTACACCATCACCGCTATCACACCGGAGACCGCCCCGTGAACGTACTCGCTTTTATATTTACCGATAACGCGTTTATCGACTTGCTGATAATCGCGGGTCTGCTTTTCTTCGGCTTGATCGCGATCGCTGCGACGATGAAGAAATACTACGTCGTCGTCGGTCCGGATAAAGCCATTGTTCGAACGGGATCTCGCGGGCTCACCGTCAAGAGTAGTGGTGGGATGTTGATAGTTCCTCTGATCCAGCGACATGAGCTGATGGATCTTTCGCTCAAGAGCTTTGAAATCGCAAGAGAGGGCAGTGCGGGTTTGATATGTAAGGACAACATTCGGGCGGACATCAAGGTCGCTTTCTTCATTCGTGTTGATAGTTCGCATGAAGAGATGCGTGAGGTTGCCCAATCGATTGGTGCAAAGCGGTGTAGTGAAATCGATACGTTGCGTGAACTCTTTGACGCGAAGTTCAGCGAGGCCCTCAAGACCGTTGGTAAGCAATTTGACTTTGTGGATCTCTATGACCAACGTGACAAATTCAAAGAAGAAATCTTGAAGGTTATCGGAACCGACCTGAACGGTTATCGACTAGATGATGCTGCGATCGATTACCTGGAACAAACACCTCTGAGTTTGCTTTCGCCCACCAATATCCTGGACGCGGAAGGCATCAAAAAGATCACGGAGCTGACCGCAGGCGAGAAGGTCAAGGAGAACCAGTTCACGCGGGACAAAGAGAAGACGCTGAAGAAGCAAGACGTCGAAGCGGAAGAGACCATCTTGGCTTTGGAGAGGCAACGTGTCGAAGCGGTTGAAAAGCAACAGCGTGAGATCGCCGAGATATCTGCACGCGAACAAGCATCAGCAGCCAAGGTGCAGGAAGAACAAAGACTGGAATCCGAGCGAGCACGAATCGCTACCGAAGAAGAGGTCGGCATCGCCGAAGAAAACAAGTCAAGGCAAGTCCTCGTTGCTCAGCGAAATAAAGAACGTACTGACGCCGTCGAATTGGAGCGAGTCTCTCGTGACCGCGACCTAGAAGCGACCGAACGTTTAAGAGTCGTTGGCATTGCCGAGGTCGAAAAAGAGAAGGCCATCGAAACTGAAAAACGAAACATACAAGAAGTCATTCGCGAACGGGTGGCCGTTGAACGCGAGGTGGTAGAAGAGAAGGAACGGATTAAAGACACCGAAGCGGTAGCGGCAGCCCAACGAACCAAGGATGTTCAGGTCACCGCGGCTTCGATGCGAGCCGAAGAAGAGTTGATTCGACAGACGAAGTTGGCCGAAGCGGAGAAGGAGTCAGCCGTCATGCTGGCAGAGAAGGTTCGAATCGAAGCGGAAGCGAAACGAGATGCCGCCGAGAAGGAAACCCTTGCCGCCAAGATGCTGGCCGAGGCGGATGCCGCATCGGCAGCTGCGAGTGGGCTTGCCGAAGCAACCGTGCAGGAAGCCAAGGCAGTTAGCCTTGAAAAGGAAGGTGTCGCTGAAGCTCTTGTGCTCGAAAAGAAAGCTCTGGCGGAAGCCAAGGGGATTGAAGCCAAGGCGGGTGCCGTTGAGAAACAAGGATTGGCTGAAGCCAACGTCGAGCTTGAGAAGTATCGTGCGGAAGCAACCGGCCTGACCGAGAAAGCGGACGCCATGAAACAACTCGACAGCGTCGGTAAAGAACACGAAGAGTTCAAGCTTGCCTTGGATAAGGAAAAAGCTGTCGAGATCGCGGCCATCGACGCCCAAAAAGGTATTGCCGAATCTCAGGCAGGCGTCGTCGGTGATGCCTTGCGAGCGGCTCGGATCGACATTGTCGGTGGTGACGGAGAATTCTTCGACCAAATCACCAGTGCCGTCAAAGGCGGTAAAGCCATCGACCGCTTCGTCTACAACAGCAAAGTGGCAACCGATATCAAAGACACATTCTTTGATGGTAACGCGGACTACTTCCGAGATCAGTTGAAGGACATGATCAAGCAGTTCAACTTGGACACCGACGGTGTCAAGGATCTGTCGATCGCGGCCTTGATAGCCAAGATGATGGGGCTGGCGAGCACCGATGAAGTAAGATCGCAGCTGACAGGCTTGCTGAGCATGGCGGGTACGGCTGGCGTAGCTGATCAAGCGTCCGGGCGTCTTCTGGATTCACCTTCGTTGACGAGTAACGGGCGTGCTTCGTGAGCCAGGGGATGAACGACCCAGCCAAGTCAGGCCCGGTCGAAGGTGATTCGGCCGAAGTCGCCAAGCCGGATCATTCCCCTCTCGATTCGGGTACCTATGAAGTCCTTCGCGGTCGTCTAAGGTCGGCGGCGGAGGATCTGCAAACGCGGATTGCAAAGCTCAATGAGTCACGGCAATCCGTTTTCGGAAGCATTCCAACGAAGCTTCAGTCGACGGCTCGGGTGACGACGGAGCACAACAGCACTCCTCGCGACCTGCTTGCGATCGATGATCGTTTTGTGCTTGGCTATAACGTGCAGTTCGGGCTGAAATCCGACATTGCCGTGACCGATGTGTTCTCGGCTTATCGGCTCGATGGCGATGGTTTTTCGGAAACCGAACACGCGATGCTGAGCGATCCGGCGTTTGTGGAAGACTTCAAACAGCTCTACCGGTTCTATAAGGATACGCGGTTCAGTCGGTTCTATGTGGATGATCCAATGGTCCACATGGTCTTCCAAGTTGGGAAGACGGCTCGAGATATCAAAACCTTTAAATGGCGGATCGTCGACGGTCACGCCGAGTATCTCGGCAATCGCAGCGAGCACGAAATCGTTGAACCGCCGCAACACGAGTTTCGTTGGAAACGAACGACTCGCGATCAACATCATTACGGTGCCCATCCGCATGTTTCAATCGAGGACATTGTTTTCGTCGAGACAGTTGGCGGTGACTTGACGATCAAGGTGGAGAACAACACCGACTCCGGCGAGGGAATCTACGCTGAACCTGTCGATCACGCTGATCAAACGCTCGATGACGCCGAAGTCAGCTATGCGATCTTAGGCAATCTTGTTTTGCTGCGGATGAAGCCCTACCAGGAAGACGATGCTCGTTATCTGGTGTTCAATCGTAAGTTGTCGACGGTGATGCGGCTCGATGAGATTGGACATACATGCATTCAATTGCCGTCGGACCACGGGATCATTTTCCCCGGCGGCTATTACCTGCAGACGGGTCGTCACAAGCGTTTCGATCATGGGCTGGAATCCATGCGATTCATTCGGTCGATTCCTGCGGCCGGCGGCGAAGACTATTTGTATTTATTCTTCAATGTGGAGTCCGGTACCTATATCCAGCTTCGCTACAACGTTATCACCCAGACGGTTGATACCCCGTTGGTATGCCACGGGCAGTCGATTTTTGATGACGGTCGTATGCTGCTTTTCAAATCGCAGGCCGAGCCCACGAGGCACCATGCGATTCAGGTCTGGCAGACGCCGTTTGTCTCAGAGATTCAGGCGCCCGCGGGCAATGAAGACTCGTTGCTATTCAAGATTGGCAACAAAGACATCGTTCGCGCGATGGCCGATATCGCCGAGCTGAGCAGTCTGATCGAGAAAGACGATAACTACGACGGTCTCTACATCGATTTGAGCCAGAAGGCCGCTGCGATCCTCGATACCTATTTTTGGATCGACAAAGAAGAAGCGTTTGAGGTTTCTAGGCCTCTGGTGGCGATCCGTGATGCCGCGACGACGGCAATCGAAGAATTCGATCGAGTTGTTCGAATTAGGCGGGATACGGCTAAACAAACCAGCCAAGTCGAGGCGAGTACGCGAGATCTCGTCACGAAGGTGCAACGCGAACGAAACGACTCCATCACCTCTTTCGTCGACGCATTGTCGGAACTTCGTACGCTCCGGGGCAAAGCGATCGGGCTGACGAAACTACGGTACGTGGAAGAGTCTCGAGTTGAGTCGATCCAAGAGTTGCTGACGGAGTGGACGGATCGTGTCAGCCACCGTCTGACTGAGTTCATGATGGGTGAGCAGGCGCTCAAGCCCTATTGGGATCGCCATCATGAGCTTTCCGAGAGGGTTTCCGAAGTCAAAACGGTCGTCGAAGCAGATGATTTGCGTGAGTCGATCTCAAAAATCACGGGACAGTTGGATTTGCTCATCGAGACGGTAAGCAACCTTAAAATTGATGATGCGACGCAGCGAACAGCCATCATTGATTCCATTTCAGCGGTCTACACAGGTATCAATCAAACGATCGCCAAGTTGAAGAATCAACGCCGATCGCTTTTGGACACAGAAGGGCGTGCCGAGTTTGGCTCGCAGCTGCAGCTCCTTCAACAAACGGTTGCCCGCCATCTAGAGTCCGCAGAGACGCCTGAGGCCATCGAAGAGGCTTTGGCCAAAGTGATGGTGCAGGTCGAAGAGCTAGAAGGACGCTTCGCGGAGTTCGATGATTTTGTATTGAAGCTTGCTGAACGTCGTGAAGAGATTTACGCGGCACTCGAGACTCGCAAAGTTGAATTATTGCAGCGGCGCAACCAGCGTGCGGAAACAATGGCCGCCGCCGCGGGCCGAATTCTCTCGGGTATACAGTCCCGGCTCGAGTCGATGGACTCGGCTGAGAGCATGGCCTCTTACCTCGCAGGTGATTTGATGGTCGCCAAGGTAAGGGACATCGCAGGTGATCTTCGTGAAATGGGCGATGCGGTCAGGGCCGAGGATATTCTCAGCCGCCTGGGACAGCTTTCCGACACGGCAAATCGCTCTCTTCAAGATCGCCAGGACCTCTACGAGGCCGATGGTAAGATCATCCGCATGGGACGCCATCGATTTGCCGTCAATACGGCTTCGCTTGATTTGACGACTGTTGTGCGCGATGACAAGTTGTGTTTGCATGTCACGGGGACTCAGTTTTTCTCGCCACTAGAAGACGAGGCGCTGGCCGAATCCAAAGACCTTTGGGATCAACCCCTGGTAAGCGAATCTGCCGACGTCTATCGCGCCGAGTACCTGGCCTACGACGCGCTGCGCGCTTCTGAGCCTCCTTCGATTGATGGTCGATTCGAAGAAGGGTACACCAAAGGTGTCCACGACCAGGATGCGATAAAGATTCATGAGAAGCTCGTCGAAGTTGAGTCGGGTCTTGGGTTGCTAAAGTATCCCGCGAGTGTTCGTAGCGACGCGATTTGGATATGGGTTTTCGTCTTTGATCCACAGACGGTCGCGAGATTTGATGACTGGTTTCAAAAGCTTGCCCATTTGAAGAAACGGCATCCGGGACAGGAGAATCTCAAGCCGATTCGCGTCGCGTTGTCGAAGGCAATCGAAGAGAGCAGCGGCGACCGGCAGCCGCCTTATCGATCCAACTTAGAAGACGTTGTTGATTATCTGGTTGATCAACGCATGGCAACAACTGACGGATTCGTCACGACGGCCGAAGTGATCAAAGCCATTGAAAGTTGGAAACGATCGATTCCGACGAGTGAGCGTCCGAAGCTCAGCATCACCAAGAGTGTTTCACCGGAGCAGGCGAAGAACGCATTGTCGATCGCTCGTGGTTGGGCGAAGACGTTCTTGGATAGCAAAGAACAAATCATCGATGCTGCCATGATCTTAGCATCGCCCCGAAGTGTCACGCTGCAATCGCATTCCGCGGATCAACAAATCGAAGTGGCTGAGCTACTGGGCGATCATCCGTCATTCCAAGACGGTGTGCTTTCGGATCAGTACCATCATTTTATTGGGCGTATGAATCGACACCGTCGAGAATTCGTCCCACGATTCCGTGCAATGCAACAGGCGAAGCACGTGGCCATCGAAAAGGCGCGGGAGGATATTCGGCTTGACGAGTATCGTCCCAAGGTGCTTTCTAGCTTTGTTCGCAATCGTTTGATTGATGAAGTGTACCTGCCCATCGTGGGTGACAACCTGGCCAAACAGATTGGTACCGCGGACGATTCAAAACGCAGCGATCGGATGGGGCTTTTGCTGCTGATTTCGCCGCCTGGTTATGGCAAAACAACGTTGATGGAGTACATCGCCCAGCGTTTGGGGATCGTCATGGTCAAAATTAACGGGCCAGCTCTTGGGCATGATGTGAAGTCGCTCGATCCTGATGAAGCTCCCAACGCGGCGGCACGAGAGGAGGTCGAGCGTCTCAACATGGCTCTGGAGATGGGCGACAACGTAATGATCTACGTTGACGACATTCAACATACGCATCCGGAGTTCTTGCAGAAGTTCATTTCGCTTTGTGATGCGACGCGAAAGATCGAAGGCGTGAATCAAGGGCGAACCAAGACTTACGATTTCCGAGGACGACGTGTCGCGGTGGTGATGGCGGGTAACCCCTACAACGAATCGGGAAGTCGCTTCCAAATTCCCGACATGCTGGCCAACCGAGCCGACGTTTACAATTTGGGCGAGATCATTGGATCATCGGCGGAGGCTTTCGAGATGAGCTATCTCGAGAATGCCGTCACTAGCAATGCAACGTTGGCTCCGTTGGCAACGGGAGGAAGCGACGATGTGAGGAAGCTTATCGAAGCGAGTCGCAAGGATGAGCCGGGGCCAATTGAGTTGGGCACGCCAAGATCGGCTGATCAGATCAGTGAAATGGTCGAAGTGCTCCGCAAGATGCGGACGGCTCGGGATGTCGTTCTGAAGGTCAATCGAAGCTATATCGATTCGGCCGCCCAAGCAGATGAATATCGCGATGAACCGGCGTTCAAGTTGCAGGGGAGCTACCGCAATATGAATCGCATAGTCGAGAAACTATCGCCTGTGATGAATGATGAAGAGGTGCGCGAAGTTATCGAGACACAGTACATTCAGGATGCCCAAACGCTCACGAGCGACAACGAAGCAAACCTCCTTAAGTTTAAAGAACTCACGGGCTGGATGACCGAAGAGGAACGGCAGCGTTGGGAGCAAATCAAGTACAAGTTTGGCGAAAACCAACGTTTGATGGGATTGGATTCCGACGACCAGATATCCATGGTGATGGCACAGCTCGGTTCAATGCGTGATGGTTTGCAGCTTATTCGGACGGCTATTGAGACGGCGGCTGCTGCCTCTTTGGCTGAGAGCAACAAAGCCCAACAAACGCCAGCTGAGCCGCCGCGAATTGACCTGCCCAAGGTCGTTGTTCAGCACAAGATTCCTCGCGTGCTGGTTGACTTAGTCAAGGGACAGTTTCACCTGATGCAAGAATGGATGCGTCCGATCTTAGAAGAGTCAATGTCTTCAGGGCGTGATCTACAGTTGTTAAAAGAGCAGTTTGAGAAAACGATGCAGGAGTATCGTGATGTGAATGCGACATTCGATGGAGAAATCGAAGCTGAAGAGACGAACTGATCGTATCGCGAGGATTAAGACCAAGTGCCTATCCTAGAATCTCAGCCGAAACTCGCTAGCGTCTGGTTTTGACGAGAACCACGGGCCAGCACCCAATCGGCTGATAGGTATTCGGATAGACTTTACGAAAAAGGTTAGGATGGGGGATACGGAACTTAGAAAGTTGTATCCGGCCAGGTAGAAGGAGACGTTGGAAGATGGCTAATCCCTATTCGCCACCAACACCAGAGCTTCAAACAGAATCGCGTTTTACTCTTTATTCTCCCGGGCAAATGGCTTGGGCGACTTTTCTTGGTGCGCCAGTCGCGGGATGCATCCTTCTTGCTTTGAACTACGCGCGTCTGGGGAACTCCGGTGCGTCGCGGATTTCGATCGGCATGGGGGTAGTGGCGACGTGTTTGCTTCTGGGCATTTCGTTTTTCTTGCCAGATGAGGCCCCCAGTTCGATTCTTGCAATCGCTTACACATTTGCCGTGTATCAGTTGGCAAAGTCATTGCAGGGAAGTGATTTCCAACACCATCTCTCCGAAGGTGGCACTAGGGGATCAAGCTGGATAGCTACGGGGGTTGGAATCCTGTGCATGTTGGCGATCTTCGTCGCTGTGATCTTCGTTGTGCTTGCTCTGCCGGAGGAGTGGCTGGGCGAAGACTTTTGATCGTGGAATGGGCGATGATCAGCCGGTCAAGATAGAAGCAAGCAAGGCATCCTAACGCAAGTCAATGATCATGATCACAATTGGGTGGTGACGTTGAGAGGAATGCTCAGCTTGTCGCGAGAAAAGTCGCATCGAACGACGATTCACGCGTAGACTAAGAAAAAAGGTGAGCGACTCTGGCTTTCCCATCTGCCTTCGAAAGGATGTCAAATGATGACCCGCGTAATTACTTTGTCTCTTGTCACCCTGGGCGCCCTGGTTCCGGTGGTGAAATCAAAGGACTTGGGAATCCTGGGAACGGAGCAAGATTCTCCACCGGCTGTTGAGCCGCCCGTGATCATTGAGTCTACCGCGATCGTTGAGGCTCCTGCGATCGTTGAGAACCCCTCTATCGATTTCAATGGATTCATATCGTTAACGACGAATCTGCGCGAGCTTCGAGAAGCTCGAAGAGTCAACGTTGAAGATTTTAACCGTATGGCGCAGGAGCCTAATACGATTATTCTCGACACAAGGTCGAAATCGGCTTTTGATTCTGTTCACTTGGCAAATGCAGTCCATCTAAACTTCTCGGATTTTACAGATGCAAAGCTTCGAGAAGTGATCCCTTCAAAACAAACTCGCGTCTTGATTTATTGCAACAACAACTTTGTGGATGAAGAGAAGGAAATTGTCCCAGATCTTGGAAAAGAAGAAGATGATGAGGTCATCGCAGGGTTCACTGATAAAAGTCCTGCCTTGGCTCTGAACATACCCACCTTCGTAAATTTGCATGGCTACGGATATGAGAATGTATATGAACTAGCGGATCGTCTTTCGGTGTTTGATCCAAGGATTTCGCTCGTCGGTAATTCAGTGGTTGATAAGTTGCGGCAATGAATCGCCTTGCCCAATTGAATTTGGAGCCTATCCGAGAACCTCAGCCAAAACACGCTAGCGACCGGTTTAGACGTGAGCCGCGGTTTAGTGGCCAGTCGGCCGATAGGTATTTGGATAGGATGCTCGCACTCGCATTTGTTTTCGGGATATTGGTCTTCTCGAGTGGCGATGCTGCTTTAGCCGACTTGGTCACGCCCACTATGGTTGAAGAACGACCGTCGGCGGGCGTGCGAGTTCGGCAGGTTGCACCGGAGTATGAAGGAACTGATGTTTACCATGCTCTGTATTTGCCAGTTGATTGGCAACCAGGCGGCACGTATCCCGTCATCGTTGAATATACCGGCAATAAATTTGATAAGTGCGGTTCATCTGGTGAAGTCAAAGACGCGAATCTCGGTTTCGGCTTGGCTGGTGACGAGGGCTACATTTGGGTCTCGATGCCCTATATCTCTAAAGATCATTTACGAAACGAAGTCACCTGGTGGGGCGATCGCCAAGCTACGATCGAGTATTGCAAGACAAATGTGCCGCGAATCTGTGAGCAGTTCGGCGGTGATCCAGACAACTTGTTCATTTGTGGCTTTTCCCGTGGAGCGATTGCGACGAGCTACATCGGATTGGCGGATGATGAGATTGCATCGCTTTGGAAAGGCTTGATTGCTCATGATCATTTTGACGGAGATCGCGAGTGGAACTACTTAAAGAGCGATCGAAGCTCAGCGCTCATGCGACTTGGCCGGCTTCGAGGACGCCCTGTTCTCGTGTGTGGAGGAGGCAATAGGTTTTTGCATGACCATCTTGAGCTTGCCGACTTCACCTTCGTTCGGCCTAACGTGGCAAAGATTTTTCAAATACCTGAAGGGAAGGTGATTCATCCGCATACGGATCTTTGGATGCATCGCGATAGCGAAGAACGGAAGCTAGCTCGTCAATGGCTTGAGGCTTATGCTAGCGATCGACACTGATTCCCTGGTAGAGATCAAGCGAGCCGTCATATGGATCGAATGCAAAGACTAGCCAGAGCGTTCGGCTACTGGTTCGCCATCGTCCCCTTTCTAGTGCCGAGTCCGGTCCGAGCTGACGAAGCCTCTCTAAGAATGCGTTTTGTTTTCGAGGGAACGCCACCGGATCAGAAGCAGCTCCGCGTGCTGCAAGGTTTGATTGTGCCGGCCGGACCTTTGATAGATGAGAGGCTGATTGTCGACCCCAAATCAAAAGGGATTCGCAACGTTATCGTGCGGGTGCATACCGGGATACGCGGATCAAAACTCGAGCCCAAGCCACACGAGGGTACAAGAAAGAAGATAGTACTATCCAACTATCGCTTCGAACCGCACGTTCTTCTGGCTCAAGTGGGCGACACGCTCGAGGTCATCAATCAAGACCCTGTGTTCCACAAGCCTGCTTTCAACTTCTTCAACAATGAACCGAAAGTGTTTGATATGCCTGCAGGCCATAAAAACGCGGTAGCACTTAGTCGAGTCGAGCCTGGGGCAGTCTCAATCGCCGACAATATTTTTCCTTGGATGAAAGCCTACGTGGTCGTATCGGAGCACCCCTACGCAGCGGTGAGCGATAAGGATGGCAATATTCAGATTGATGGCCTACCAGCAGGGCGAGACCTGGTTTTTCGTGCCATCCATGAATCCGCACGTTTCGGAAACGTAATTGTTGCCGGAAGAGCTGAAGCTTGGCGTGGGGGAAGATTTAAGATCCACTTGGAGGCTGGCGAGAATGACCTCGGCGAGGTGGTCATTCCGAAACAGGCATTTAACTGATCATTGATAGCAGTGCTTCTGAGTTGGCAACGATGCGATTGTCGTCGATACTCGCCTGACGGAGGCAAAAGAAGTGAGCTTGTGTGCACTCTACGGGGGTAAGACTGCGCTGTTGCGCAAGTGTGGGGTTAGGTGAGTCTGGAGGCAATCATACTCCGTTCACCGATGATCGGACGACTTTCTTTCCCAGAAGAGGCGTTTTAGGGTTGCAATTCTTCCTTCGTGGGATTCTTCTGTTGGGGTCGAGTATTCCGTCTTTAACGATTAAAGCGCCCAGGACTTAATTGATGACGCGTTCGAAACGCCGGTTCTGTCCAAGAAACAAAGTTGATCAAACACGCCGCCATTTCGGGTGCGAGCGGAGCCAACCGCGGTCCCTGCGTTTGGAAACTCTTGATAAGAGAGTTCTACTCGCGGGAGATTTACTCCAGCTCAGCCAAACATCCTTGTTTGGATACACCAGCGAGTACGCGAAGGTATCTGACGTGTCGGGGCCCGTGCAGCCTGGTGGTAGTCGCATCGTCATCAATGATGGTGACGGCTCGGCACAGTCAATTGCTCTGGGGGCTGGCCATCCCTCAGTGGTCGAGTTGTCGATGGGCTGTACGGGGACAGTCATTGGTGCAACGCATATTCTGACCGCCCAACACTGTACGTTCGGGCTTTCACCCAACAGCGTCCAGGTGTTCTTTCACAATGATAACGATGGAGCTGCCGAAGCGGTTCGGAATGTGACGGCCATTGACGAGCCCGATGCCACCGACAATCTACTTGATGGCACTGACATCGCCGTCATAACGATCGACGCCGCCGCCCCAGCTTTCGCGCCTCCGCTCTCTCTTTCGACGAACAATCCTGAAGGAGTCGTGGCAAGAACGGTTGGATTCGGCTTCAACGGCGTCGGCAGCATCGGACACTCGTTTACCGCCGACGGTCTTCGTTGGGCGGCCGACAACGTGATTGACGTCTTTGGTGCTGCCAGGGGAACCGGGGGCGGCTCGTTTGGCGGAACCGCTAACATCTTCAATACGGACTTTGATGATGGGACAATCAGTAGCAACTCGCTTTCACCCGGGGTCAACAGTAGCCCCCAGCCAATTCCCTTTGAAGGCACTACAGCACCCGGTGATAGTGGCGGTCCCTTGTTGGTCAATGACCAGATCGTTGGTGTTTTATCTGGTGGGACAAGTGCCGTAAGCGATTTCGGCGATATCTCTTGGTGGACTGGATCTCTCGCTCACCAAGCTTTCATTGAATCGATCGTCCCGGACGTTGTATTTGCAAATAACGCCTTGACTCTTCCGGTCACTCTTGTCGACGGCGATGGCTTCGACTGGGATGTTCAAACCGATGGACGAATCGGTTCCGGAACAAGCACTGCGTTTAACGGAGGTTTGATCAAGAACGGTTTTCCTAACTTCACCACAGCAGCTGAAGAACTTGACGGACGGCAACTGGTCATCGGTCCTCAGGTGACCGGCGGTGTAGAGGTTACTCGAAAGGTCTACGTCCCTGATGACCAGCGGTTCGCGAGATATCTTGAAGTCATTCATAACCCCTCGGGTAGCGTCCAAAACCACACGGTCTCAATCGATAGCAACTTTGCAGCGATTGGATTGCCTTCGATCACGGGAACTTCCAGCGGTGACGACGACTTTACGACAGATGACCGTTGGATAACGACGGCGAATGAGACCCAGGGCGGAAGCGAACTACCAGTTGCCCATGTGATTGCCGGGACAAACTCCGACGTTCTGCCAAACACGGTTAACCAATTCGCCAATGTCATTCAGTATTCGTACGACCTGACGTTGCAGCCCGGCGAAACGCAAATTGTTATGCACTTTGCTGGTCAATATGCCAACAACACCGACGCGCAGACAGACGCTGCTGACTTGGCCGATGTAGACGGGCGACTGAACCCACTCTCCGGTATGACGCCGACTGAGATGCAGCAGGTGATCAATTTCGGCGAGCTCTTTGTGGCTCAGCCGGATCTACAAGCTGTCGAGATCACGGTTCAGCCATCGACGTCAGGGTTGTTCTTTCCCGGTGACATCCTTGACTTTGATTGGACGATTGAAAACATCGGCGCTGGGCCAGCTGAGTTGGTCGACGTCGGCTTTTATGTGAGCGATGATCCGCAAATCGACATTGTGCTAGACGATCTGATCGACTTCGATGAGATAAGCACTCTAAATCCAGGTCAATCATTCAGTGGCACAGCTGAGTTCTTCATTCCGCTGAACTTTGAGCCAGGTGACTACTACCTAGGCGTTTTCGCCGATGACCTCGAAGACCTTGACGAAATCGACGAGACCAACAACGTGGCGACGGTTCGTTTCGAGGTAGCCAGGGGAGCCTCGATCTCAGGCACTGTCTTCACCGATCAGAATGCAGATGGAGTGATCGATCCCGCCGACTCTGGATTATCGCAGCAGGTCGTCTATCTCGATCTAAACACCAACGGGCAGTTTGATACTGGTGAGCCAACGGCGACGACCGATGCAAACGGCGATTATCTCTTTGAGGAGTTGTTGCCGGGGGATTATGTCGTTGAGTTGGTAACACCGACGGCATCTCTCGAGACGCTGCCTAATGAAGATTCCCTTTCGAATGCTTTTGTTGTCGAGTTTGATGTCGCGGGGCAATTCAGTCGCGACACTTTGATCGGCGACAACCCGGGCGTGGATCCTCGTTTGGATGTTGATCTTTATGCGTTGTCATTAGGGGTTAATGATGTCTTGAGGATCGATGTCGACACCGACACAAGCGTTGGATCGCTTGACTCACTGTTGCGGGTCTTCGACTCAGCAGGCACCGAAATCGACTCCAATGATGACGGTGTGGATACGGGTGAGACTCCAGGCAACGATTCATTCCTGGAGTTCGTTCCTCCATCGGCTGGTGATTACTTTGTATCGGTTTCCGAAGCAGCCAACACACTCTTTGACCCCGGCAGTCTGCAAGGCAATGGGTCAGCGAACTTCCTGGTCGGCGGTTCGGGCGGCTATGTCTTGAACCTAACCGTGACGGATACTACCCCGCCGCCCCAAAGTGATTTCAATATTGAGATTGTTTTCACGGATAACAACCTATCGGTGAGCCAGCAGGCGCTCTTCACTTCGGCTGCGGCTCGTTGGTCACAGATCATCATCGGAGACATTCCTGATTTCGGTGCGATCGACGACCTTCAAATTTCGACTTCGGCACCTGCAATTGACGGAGTCAACGGGATACTGGGTCAGGCGGGGCCGACGCTTCTTCGGGGAGGTTCCTTTCTTCCCATCGAGGGAATCATGCAGTTCGACATCGCGGATGTGGATGCACTTGAGGCGAGCGGACAGCTGGAGGATGTTATCCTCCATGAGATGGGGCACGTGATCGGCTTCGGGACCATTTGGGACAACCTCGGATTGCTCGACGACTCCGACTTGACCGACCCACGGTACTTGGGGAGCGGTGCGGTCGCTGAGTACAACGCGCTATTTGGTGTGAATGTCGGCGGCGTTCCTGTTGAAGATGACGGTGGACCCGGAACCGCTCTGGGGCACTGGGAAGAGAATGAACCAAGGGATGGGACAACGGTTTCGTTCCAAAACGAATTGATGACGGGCTTCCTTAGTGGAGCGACTCGCCCGATTAGTCGCGTCACTGTTGCTCAGTTCGAGGACCTTGGCTATCAAGTCAACTTCGCAGCGGCGGATTCGTTCTTGCCCTCCATCGTCGCGGCAAGCACACGTGAGGAGCCGGTTTACGAGGGACGAGTCGTGGCGTTGACTCCAAACGAGGCTCGTAAGGTCGCCCGTCAGTCAAAGATCAATGAGTTGCTTCGTCATACCGGGGAACTGAACTCGGGATTGAATGTCATCCAAAACGGCGATTTCGAACTAGGCGACCTCACCGGTTGGGTGAGCTCGCAGACCGGCGGTGGCAGCGGATTCTTGATCAACAACGGGAATCTTGATCCCGTTGGTCCGGTTGCGGCGAACGCTACCATTGAAGGTTCTTTCGACGTGGTCGTTCAACAGACGGGAGTTGGTTCAAGCACGATCAGTCAGTCATTTGTTGTGCCGGATGTGTTTGCAGCTGCAGACCTTCACTACTCCTCTCGAATCTTTAACCAGGCGACAGACTTTGCTGATCCGAATCAGGAGTTCCGTGTCGAGCTTCGTGATGATCAGGGAACGCTCATACGAGTACTGGATTCCACGGACCCGGGTGACGCACTCACCCAGATTGGGCCCAATGAGGTGATACTCGATCTTTCACTGGACTTTCAAGGAAGAGAAGGGCAGACGGTCGAGCTGGCCTTTACTGAACAGGACAGTCTCGGTTTTCTTAATGTTTATCTTGATGAAATAGGCCTCTATTTCGAGGGAGTCGCCGATCCCGATAGTGCACAACCAACAGACGGTCGTTGGTTGGTCGACGCTGACAATGGTGTCGTTTCAACCGAGGTGAACTTCGGTATTCGTCCGGATAACGTTAGCTTGACCGGCGTCGATGATTCTATTTCGACTGTTGAGGATCAGTCTTTAACGATTGATCCTGCGACCCTGCTGGGCAATGATTCGGCAACCAATGGTGCAAGCTTCCGTCTGTTGGCAGTTTCGGACAGTGGAACATCAGGTGATGTTCAGATTCTTGGTTCGGGTGAAATCGAATATCAACCGAGTCCAGGATTCACCGGACCGGATAGCTTCCAATATGAGATTGTTGATGAGTTTGGTTTTGCGACGGCGACCGCAACCGTCACCGTTCAAGTGGATCCTGCACCAGTAGCCGTCGTTATCAATCGCCGGTTTCTCTACAACAATTCGTTTTTCGATGGCAACGACGCCAACGCCAATGTGGCGGACGACAACGCTGTTCCAACAGACAAGATCGCCTTGTTGCCTGGACAGGTAGCCACCTTTGCCAACTACACGAGTTACTCACGCGGGATCAATGCGATTGTCATGGATGTTGACACGCTCGCCGATCCCGACAACCTATCGGCGAGTGACTTCAATTTCCGAGTGGGCAATGTTCAAGACACCGATGCATTCACTCCCGCACCCGCTCCTATTTCGGTGAGTGCGAGACCGCTTGGCGGCTCGCCTGGCGTCAGTCGCGTCACGATTTTATGGGCTGACAATGCAATCGAAAAGCAATGGCTGGAAGTCACGATGCTTGCCAGTGCAGTCACAGGATTGGCGTCACCAGACGTTAGTTACTTTGGAAATGCAGTGGGAGAGTCAGGAAATTCCACGTCCCAGAACTTTGTGGATACTTTCGATCTCTTGGGTGCTAGGGACAATCCCCATAACTTCCTCAACCGCGCACCGATTGATGACATTTACGATTACAACCGTGATTCGTTTGTCGACACTTTCGATGTTCTCGTCGCGCGTGACAACGGCACTAACTTCCTGAACGACCTTGTCTTCTTGGACCTTTCGGCAGCGATGTCGCCACTCGCCGTTACTGGCAATTTTGAATCGGAAGGAGAGCTGGCAGGAACTTCCGTGGCTGCACCAAGTCTCCTTCCGGCGTCCGGAACATCATTGGATTCTCAGCTTCGATCTCGAGACGACTACTTCCGAGAACTTGAGCAGACGTCCCAGCTCTACTGAATTCGTAACACGATAATCTTATTCTTTTCCCTATTCTCCAAAACCTTACCCATGCAAAGACTGCTAGCACTCTTTTGTTTGATCTCAGTGTTTTTGTTTTCCGAGGTTTCTACTGTTTCGGCGGCGATCACGGTCACCATTGGCTCGAGAGAGATCGAGGCTGCTCCCAGCCAGCTTCTTGAGTTGTTCGTTACTTCAGAGCTGAGCGACCCACAAGTTTCCGGTGTCAGCTTGAATTTGCAGCTGGGCGATGGGCTGGGCCTAGATCCCGAGCCGGTCTTTGAGTCTTTTGACTTTACGGGCGGTATCTTCGGCCCAACCGTGGTTCCAACTGGTGGTCCCGTGGGTGGTGCTTCGCAGTTCGCTCAAGCTGGTGGATCCCTTCCTTCGGGGACCGTCGCGGCAGATGGCCTGTTGGTTCGTATCTTGATCGATGCGAGTGGTTTCAGCCCTGGTGAATCGTTCGATTTGCTGGCCACCGGAACTGCTATCGGCACCCCCAGCCAATTCTTTGTGCCTGGACCCGCGGTCACGCCCGCTGTGTTCTTGAACGGAAGCATAGGAGTGGTGTCAGCCATCCCTGAACCCGGTACAGCGATCGCCTTATTGGCCGTGTTCGGTGCCGTGTCGGTTCGCCGACGCCGCTAGTCTAGATTCATTCGGCGCGTGCAACGTGAGATGCTGGATGGTGATGATTTCGGCTGGGCTTGATCGTTTCTCGTCATCGTGCCAACCAATTGAGGATTTCAAGTCTGATCTGTCTGGCTTAGCGAATGATGATTTCTAGCACTGTGAGTTTGATCGCCACGACGGACACCATCTGGAGTCGATTGGCCGTTTGTTCAATCGCTGTCGTTTTTGGGGCAGCCTTCATTGCTGTCGGGATTCAAAACATAAAAACGGAAACGGCTGAGGAGACTGGCAGACGCCGTTTGGTGAACAAAGCACTGGGTGCTAGCAACACCTACACTGGGTCAAAGGCCGTCTTCCTTGGATGGTTGAAAGTCGTATCTGGTGTCGGTTGCATCATATTCGGGATCATCTTCCTTTTTGTTGGTCCAGTCCTGGCGAAGTGAGAGCTTGGGCGAGGCTTCGGTTCGAGTGTAGCACGCGATGATCGCGGAAGCTGTCCCATACATATTGGCCATCGTGGCGTTTGCAACCTATGTCTTGCAACTCTGGACGGGCGTTGCCTTTGCAGGGTGGGCGGGGGAAAATTCGATCGTCGAGCGGGAAAATCGTCCGCGCCGTTTTGGGCTCGTGATGGCGGTGCAGTCGGTGGTTTTAATAATAGGCTTTTGGCTCTGGTTCGTGAACGGATGAATGTTTCTCTCGATTGATACCGTTTGGTGGTATCCTTGAGTGCATGCTTTGGCCAGTTGTCTTCCCGCTCAAGATCACACTTTGGCTGCTTGCCGGTTTTGTGTTTGTGGCGACGGTTACAGCACCGGTTTGCAAGTGGCGGGTAGAGAAAGCGTTTCTAGTTTCTTCCTTTCTTGCGATCATTGCATTTGTGCCGCTTTGCTCGGGGATTGGAACCTATGTGAACGCGGGGCGTTTTGGAGTCTTCGAGTACGAGTCTTTCGACGAGATTCAAGATCCAAGGGTTGAGTGGTATCTCCCGCCCACAGCTCGAAAGATTGTGGTGGACAAGCAAGCCATGGGGCACCGAGCAAAGTATGAAGTCGAACTAGATGATTTGCTCTCCTTTCTTGACGACGAGTGGGCGGCGTCCCAAGGAAGTTCGGCGATCACGCGAGAAGAGCTCGATGATGGTCAAGAGACCGTGATGAGCTACTTTGAGCTTAGGTTCGATGCGCTTGATTGGAAGCTGCCAGAGTCCGCGATGCGATTTCACAGCCCCGTCGCGTCAGACGGCGCTGGTGCAATTTATTATTTCGATGAGAGCTCGGGAATGGCGTTTCACCATGCTGGTTATTGGTAGGTTTTTCAAGGTCCTCAGAGGCGATTGGATGGCTTAGATGGAATCCTTGGATGACGGCAATCCTTATTTGCCTAAAGCACCAATTGAGGAAAATCTGTCGCAATCAAGCCCGAGAGGCTTTCGCCGCGGAGTCCGAAATGGGTTTTGGTATTCGCTGCCCTTTGCTCTCATTCTGGGATTTACCGTTTTTGGCTATGCGTTTTTTCAACCAGGCGATCGAGTCTCGGACTTCTCATT